>SLTF01000149.1 GCA_007130025.1 Spirochaetales bacterium
CATGACAGCGAGCCGGTGTGTCCGGAAATTTGTCCGGGTTGGCCCGGTAGCCCAGCGAGCGTACGAAGGTGCCAGGTTCGGTCAGAAGCGCCATCTCGTCGTCAATGGTGCGCTCCGGTTCGTCGGTTCTGAGGCTTCCTTCGACGATTCGTGCTTCACTGAGATAGTAGTTGCGGATGGTCCACGCCGTGGTGTGATGGCCGAAGTGGCGCAGAAGCGATGCGTAGAGGCTGCAAACGCCCGGCGCATCCGGCGCATGGCGATAGAGCCGTCGTGCGAGGTGCGCCGCCCAGCGGTGCTCTCCCCGCGCGATGGCGGTACGAACGGTGGTGACCGCGGCTTCGACTCCACCGAGGTCCCGAATCAGGCAGGCCGCCTCCTCCTGCGGTGGGGGCGCGTAGATCGAAGCCGCCGACCCGTCGAACCATCCGGCCAATCCGGCATATACGCCGCGTACATGGTTGGAAACAATCCCGTATGTTTGACTCAGTTCCGGCGCAACGCGGAGTGCTTCTGGGAGCTGGACGAAATCGACGATCGCTTCCGGTTCGAGGTGACGATTCATTCCGCGAATCGTCTGGTCGTGGACAAACTGGAGTCCGTCCCGCATGAGCGTGAGACGCTCCATGCACGCATCGACTCCGCTGGTTGGAGCGCCGTGCGTGCTCAGGAGGTGATGAGGCCGATAGTCGCGCATCCGGTCGATTCCATCGAGCCAGGGGAGGGGATCCCGGTACGGTCCTCCCTGGATCGGGTACACGTTGGGAAAGTTGTCCGAGAAATGGTTGTGCATGATCGCTCGCTGATCTTCGTACCAGATGAGCAGGGTATCGTCGGTGTCAAAGGGGTACGTGGTATGAAACGTGAACGACGCTCCCCCCAGCGTCATCGCTGTGACGTCATCTGTCAGCTCGATCGCAGGCCTGACGTACCCCATGCTTCCGGGAGTTTCGATCCTGCGGTCGATTGCGTCGGCATCCGACCCCGACGCCGGCAGATAGCGCGCCGATTCCATCCGCCCACGGTGTGTCATGAATCGGCGGATACCCGTCGCCGATCGGGTGATGTTGCCGTGCACCCGATGATGGGCGATCACCGGGATGCCGGGGTATCGATCCAGAATCGCCGTGGTCCCGAAGGTGTAATGAGAATGTGAATAGATGACGGCGATGACGGGCTTGTCCGAAACCGAGGCCACGATCTCGAGGATCGCCTCTCCGTCCGCGCTCGAGCGGCCGGTGTCCACGACGACCACCCCTTCGGGGGTAAGCACCAGTTGGGTGTTGCAGATGTTCACCCCCACAACACAGAACAGGGTATGTGTGATCGGGATCGCTTTCGGTTCCAGGCGCCGTCGGTTCTCCATGAGGGTTCGACTTGCAACCTGGCCCCTGGGCCCCTCCATCGTCTCGTGGTCCAGACTCATCTCACTTCTCCGTGGGTATCGTTGCGTCTCACGTCATGCGATCAAACTGCGTCAGGGTGATCAGCCATTTCAGCGGCTCTCTGCGCAGAACTGCGGTGATGTTTTCCACCGCATACCGCTGCGCTTTGGACAGTTCGGACGGTGCCCGCCCGTGTCGAGGCCATCCCAGGCTCACCTGATGTCCCGTCAGGATCAGGTTGTCCCACTCCCGGGAAGGATGGCCTACAGGAACCTGGTCGGGATCGTCCAGGACGTCCAGACCGGCGCGCAATCTGCCGGATTGCAGTTCGTGGAACAGGGCGTCCTGGTCGATGATTCCGCCCCGCGCGGTATTGATGATTACCGCGTCGTCTGCGAGCAGCGCAAGATGCCGTGCCGTGACCGAGTGTCGAGTCTCGTCCGTCAGTCCCGCGTGAATCGAGATGATGCGGCAGCGCGTGAACAAATCATCGAGGGATTCCGATTTGGTGACATCGGACGGGAGATCGACCGCGTAGGGATCGTACACGTGGACCTCACAGCGAAACGGAGCGAGGAGCTCGCAAAAACGGCGACCGATCAGCCCGAACCCGAACAAGCCGACCCGTTCGCCAAAGAGGCTCCCCCCATGGTGCTCTCCGTCGATCTTCCAGATTCCCCGGCGACGCATGACAATGTGATGGTGAAGATCGGCCAGGGTCGCCAGCAACAGCGTAAGGGTACCCGAAGCGATCTCCTCGGCGGGTGCGTCGCCCCAGTTGCATACCGGAACGCGGGACGCGACAACCGATCGCGGAACGTAGGGCTGAAGCGACCCCACCGCAGAGACAATGAGTCGGAGGCTCCCTGCGTCCTCGGCGATCTCAACGGGTACCATCGCCGAGTGCCGGCATATCAGATACACGTCCGACGAACGGATCGCTGCGCAGAGTTCCGAATGGGAGAGATCCGCCGCGGAACGAACCACAAGCTCTCCAACGGCTTCGACGGCGGAGCGGAACACTGCGGGCAGGTCTCCATCCGGGGAGGCTGCCGTGGCTTTCCAGACGTAGAGAATGACCGGTTTGTTGGGCATCTGCATGACCCAACCTTACGGCGAGAGTTGCAATCGAACAAGATGAAGAAATCGGTATACCGTAAAAGTCACCTTTCGCGATGAAGAAAACGGCCCTACGATTCAGTGAACAGTAACTCCAAGGAGGAATGAAATGAAAAGAATGGTATCGACGCTGGTTGTCGCGCTGCTTCTGTTCGCTGTTGCGATGAGCCTCTCGGCGGCAGGTGGCCGCGAACAGCCTCGCACCGCCGCAGCAGGAGAAACGGTAACCCTGAGGGTCCCCATCTGGCCCGACATCGAACCGGAGACCATGGAGCGGATCCGGGCGTTTCAGGAACTCAACCCGAACGTCGAGTTTGACTTCTGGCGCACCGATCCGGCCGAGTACCGGCAACAGATCTTCGTCCAGCTTGCCGGCGGTGCCACCGTTGATGTGCTGAGCACCCAGAACAACGCAGTCTATGCCGATCTTGCCGCCAGAGGTCTTCTTCTGCCGCTCGATGACCTGATTGCCGAAGCCGGCTTCGACACCTCCTACATGGGCCCCTTCTTCGAGGGTACCCGCATCAACGGACAGAGCTTTGGTCTGCCATTCGGGACGACCGCCTGGTTCATGTTCTACAACAAGAACATATTTGACGCCGCCGGGGTTCCCTATCCAACCGACGGGATGACATGGGAACAGTGGTACGAGCTCGCCCGGCGAGTGACATCGGGCTCTGGTCAGAACAAGGTATGGGGCACGTTCTTTCATCCGTGGCCAATTCTCTGGATGGGGTCAGCCGTACAGCAGGGTGCGACCCCGGTCGATCAGGATCTCACCGC
>SLTF01000352.1 GCA_007130025.1 Spirochaetales bacterium
AGGTTCTTGCTGCCCATGACGGCACCAACGCCGGAGCGGCCGGCCGCCCGGTCTTTCTCGTTCATGACGGAAGCGATGAGGCTCATCTGCTCGCCACCAGGGCCGATGCATGAGACCTTCGCCTTGGGGTTGCCACAGTCAGCGATCAGTTTGTCGGTTACTTCGTATACCGACTTTCCCCAGTAGGCCGACGCATCGCGCAGCTCAACCTGGTCATCGTTCACGTAGAGGTAGACCGGTTTGTCGGCTTTGCCCTCGAAGATCACAAAGTCGTATCCTGCCTTCTTCAAGAAGGCGCCGAACTCTCCGCCGGAATTGCTGCACGCAGCGGTGCCGGTGAGGGGGCTTTTGGTAACGACCATATAGCGACCGCCGGTCGGCGCCGAGGTGTTGGTCAGCGGGCCGGATGCGTAGATCAGTTTGTTTCCGGGAGAAAGGGCATCGACTTTTGGATCGATTTCATTGATCAGCATTCGAGTGGCCATTCCACGACCACCAACGTACTGCTTGGCGAGGTCCATCGGGGTTTTTTCCCGGGTGATGGATCCGTTTGAGAGGTTGACTCTCAACATAGTTCCCATGTACGACACGGCGTACCTCCACAATGTTTGGAATCTTCTCCTTTCCAAACGCGGGAGGCGGACGAGTTTCCCCGAACACCCTGTCGATCATGGCCCATAGCATTCGCCTTAGGACTTCCGATTTCAGAGAAGTTGACTCATGATACCATCGACCACCGAATCTGTCAAATAAAACCGGAAAAAGTTAGTATTATGAAAGTAATCACAATACATTTCGACTCTGCTATCGGAGACGCGGGAGCGAGGGAGCACGCTCCAGCAGCTCTTCGCCGGCGCGTTGCGCCTCCCGGCGGGCCTCTTCTTCGGCCTGACGGCGGACGCGATCGGCTTCAGCTTCTGCTTCGCGTCGCGCACGATCGATCTCTTCCTGAGCGCGACGTTCGGCCTCGCCCTGCAGCTCCGCGATCCGCTGTTCTATTTCGGCGGCTTTGCCCTCGGCGATGGTGCGATACTCCGTGGCGCGGGTGAGCTGGGCATTTGCGTCGGCACGCAGCGCAGTCACTCGCTGCTCGAGCGGAGCCAGCTCTGCGCGCCCCGCACTGACCAGCTGTGCGACTTCGGTACGCAGACGCGCTTCAAACGCGGCACGCTGGTCCTCCAGGTAGCCGCGTACTCCGTCGGCAACAAAGCGGTCGAGGTTTGTTGTGATCCGCAGAGAGGACACCCGCGCACCGCGGGCGGCTACGGAAATGGCTGCTTCAACGGTACCCGCTCGCTGTACCGCTTCGGTGACGATGGTATCTACCACGGCAACCCCCGAGCGAAGCTGCACGTCGGGTTGCGGCATGGAGATCGCCGCGGCCGCCCGGATTCCGCCGTCGCGCCCGATTTCAAGGGTTGAATCAACTTCGGCGACGCCCGCGAGGCGGTCGAGGTGAACCGTTCCCGCCGATGCCGACGTCAGGACGGAGAGATTGGTTCCGGTATAGCGGCCGACCGCCAGATCTCCATCCCTGCGATGCAGGAGCAGGTCGGTCTCGATCGCGTGGATCACGTCGAGGTTGCGGGTGCGCAGACGAAACTCGGTAGGTCTTCCAACAAGAGCGGGATCGCTGGAAAGGTCGCGAATCGCGCCCTCCTGAAACCGATCGGTTGCGTCGGAGCCAAACGAAATGCCGCCGAGACCAAGGAAGAAGCGCGGATACCGCGTGGCGGGAAACGGAACGGTGATTCCGCCGGCTCGATACGGAGGCGTCTCATCGTCCGCCCCACCAATTCCGGCGATGGTCGCAATCTCCCGGGCGCGATCGGCGTAGCGAAGCAGATCGGCGAATATTTCGCGCAGGAGTTCCTGAACGATCCCCGTTACAAAGCCGGTTGGATCGGCGGTGACGTCGGAAATACGGTCGGCGAGATAGTTGATGTCGTGTGATACGGCATCGGTAATGCCCGACCAGAGGTCTCCCCCCACTGCGGTCTGTGAGACAACGGCGCGAACCTCTTGTTCCAGCTCACCGGCGTCGCGGCGCAGTGAGCCCGAAAGCGGTTCAATTCGCCGGGCGGTGGTCAACGCTGCCTCAACCGTTGTGATGGACGCAACATCAATTGACTGAAGTTCCCGCGCTGATGCGGTGAGACCGTCGAGGGAGGTTTGCACCGCGGAGATCTGCCCGGGGAGCTCCGTGGTCAAGCGGGTCAAGGTCTGCTCGGCACTATCAAGAATTCGCGGCACCGAAAGGGCCTCGTAGTGTTGCTGAAGAAAGGCAGCTGCATCTTCGGGGTCCAGCGAAGGCAGCGCGAAGGACACCGGCGGTGTCGCGTCGGGTTCGGGCGCAGGTTGCCGGTCGGTTTCGGGGAGTGCCCCTGAGTCCAACCGCTCGGTGTTCCATCGGATATTCTCGATGGTTGCTCTGCGGGTAACGAGGTTCCCTTTCAGCAGTTCGATGACGTCCACATCGATTGTGGTAGGCCCAACCTCAAAGAGATTGCGCATGGGGCGATCGCGGTCTGCAACCGAGATATTGCTGAACGAGAGGCTCCCATCAAGAAGGCGAAGATCCAGGTGAGAGATTTCCGCGCGAGCCTCGAAGACGTCCTGCAGGGCCTGCTCACCGGCCCGGGTCAGCAGTGCGTTTTTGAACAGAAGGTTGAACAGCACAACCGCTGCAATGAGTACTCCCACAACAACCAGTCGGCCCGTCTTGAGCGATCCGCGGTTTTTGCGGATCTGTTTTGCCAGCGATACGGCACGCTTGTGCTCTTTTTCCGTCAGATCGTCTCGGAGACGATAGGATCCGTCCTCGGCCTGTCGAAAACAGGAAGCCAGAAATTCACGATCCTGGTTCAGGTAGATTCTGCGTACGACCTTCCGGTTAAGGGTTTTCTGGTCGTAGGTTTTGCCCAGCAGCTTCGGCGTTTTGCGCGGTTTCTCTGCCATCAGCGTACCGCCTGATAGACGCCGTACCAGTGGCGCGTGGCGCCGGCCAGCTTGTTGACCAGAGGAACCTTCATGACCGCCTTGACCGGCTTGCTGGCGGCAATCTTCGGCACCACCTTCAGGCGAAAGGCCATGACGAGAACGCGACTGAGCAGAAATACGGGGATCCATGCTGCGATCCCAACTACAAGCCCACCCATGACCACGCTGTTATTGAAACGGGTAAAGGACATCAGTGGCAGGTTGTAGAGCGAGGTAAAAACCGGATAGAGCGACTCGGTGGTGAGGATGGCGTAGCCCACGCGATGCAGCATCGGGTC
>SLTF01000329.1 GCA_007130025.1 Spirochaetales bacterium
GGGGGTTGATCGCGGCGCGGGCGAGATCGTGCTCAACTCCATCGACGCCGACGGGACCAAGGCGGGTTACGACTGCACCGTGACGCGGCTGATCAGCGAGGCGGTTTCCGTTCCGGTGGTTGCCTCCGGTGGAGCGGGCACCCCACAGCACATCGAGACCGTCTTTCGCGACGGATCGGCCGACGCCGCCCTCGTTGCCTCCATGGTCCACTACGGCGAGTACCGCATTTCCGATATCAAACGACATCTGCACGGCGCGGGAATCCCCGTCCGGATGGATGGGGTGGATCTCGGGCAGTTCGAGTAGATATTGCCTTCGTGCGGTCTCCTTGGTATATTCCCGATAGAATTTTGCAATAGTATCAGAAGAGAGGGATGTCAATGCCGACGTACGACTACGAATGCAAAGCGTGTGGACACTCGTTCGACGTCTTCCAGAGCATGTCCGATGAGCCGCTCTCGCTCTGTCCCGAGTGCGGGAAGAAGCAGCTGCGACGGCTGATCGGCGGCGGTGTTGGGATCATTTTTAAGGGCAGCGGCTTCTACGTCACCGACAGCAAGTCGAAGTCCAGCAGTGCGACCGTTACGGCAGGTAAAGAGACAGCGTCGAAGGAGACTGCGTCAAAGGAGTCTTCGACGAAAGAGCCCGCTGCAAAGAGCACCGACTCCGCTCCAGCCGCCTCAACCGGAGAGAGCAAGACGGCGAAGAACGGCTCGGGAAGCGACGGCGGAACCGGCAGTCGCAGCAAGAGCGCCGCGGCAACCTGAGACACACGAGCGCTCGGTGGAGCGCGGGGTTTTACCGCCGCGGGTCTTCCCGCGGCTGGTCTGAAACGGAATATAGCTTCACCGCCATATAGTTGATTTTTCCCGCAAGTCGGGGTACTCTGGAACCATGATTACCGCACCAGCCTGCTCGGAACAGGAACTCAGCGCGTTCGCGCAGAAAATCAAAGTGTGCGGGCATCCGCTGCGCCTCAAGCTGCTGTGCATGATTGCCCGCCAGGACAGTCCCTGCGTATCCGAGTTGTGGGAGTGTCTCAGCCAGCCCCAACCGGTCATCTCGCAACACCTCGCGGTTCTCAAGGAGCGAGGAATCGTGAAATCTGAGGTGCAGGGCAATCGACGGACCTATACCATCGTCGATCCGTTCATCCGCCGCCTCGTCGAGTCAATGCAGGAAGAACGAACCCTTGTGTGATCCCGGCGTTTCCCACACCCGTTACCCGGTTGGCGCCGCGTTTACCGAGGTTCACTTCAGCGTTGGTACGGTGGACGAGGCGCTTCGAGAATACTATCGCGATGAGCGCCGTGCCCTCCTGGTTGCAGACACCAATACCGCTCCGCTCTGCACCGCCTACGAGGGACCAACCGTGGTGTTGCAGCCGGGGGAGACCGCCAAACAGTGGGACTCCGTCGCTGCCGTTCTGGACGGTGCGCTCGCCGCGGGGATCGCGCGCGACGGCCGGATTATTGCGGTAGGTGGTGGGGTTCTCTGCGATCTCGCGGCTTTTGCGGCGTCCGTCTATCTGCGCGGTATCTCCTGTACCCTCGTTCCCACAACGCTGCTCGCCATGGTCGACGCCGCCTTTGGTGGCAAGACCGGAATGAACTACGGCGGTCTGAAGAACATGGTGGGAACCTTCTATCCCGCGGACATGATGATCATCGCTCCGCAGTCCCTCGATACACTCTCTCCTCGCGAGTACCAGAGCGGTCTCGCTGAGGTAATCAAGAGCGCCATGCTCGGCGATCAGGATCTCTTCGACTTTCTTCAACACGCCCATGGACGGGTTGCGGCCCGAGAGATGGCGGCGGTGCGCATCATTGTTGAACGCTCGCTTGCCGTCAAGGCGTCGGTGGTGGAACGTGATTTCACCGAGACCGGAGTGCGCGCGTCACTCAACCTCGGCCACACCTTCGGGCACGCCCTCGAGTCGGTAGCGGGGTTTGGGGCGTGGACGCACGGAGAGGCCGTTGCGTGGGGTATGGTGTGCGCGCTTGAGCTTGGGGTCCAGATGGGAATGACCGATCGTGGCTACGCCGAGGAGGCGCGTGTCCTGATCGAATCGTTTGGGTTCCCAACGCAGGCACACGGGATTGCCGTGGACGCCCTGCTCGAGGCGATGCAGCACGACAAGAAGGTGAAGGCGGGAACCATGCGGTTTGTCCTGCAGCGCCGCCTTGGTGCAACCGAGATGGTTTCCGCTCCGCTCGACGCAGTCATCGACGTGCTCACCGCCCGCACCGCGTAGCGCTCACACCGCGAAAGGCTCGCTCGGCGACACGCTCACACGCTTCGGTACGTCCTGCACCACTCAACGGTTATCTGGGGAGACGTCTTCCTCGGATGCTTCCAGAATTGCGTGCAGTCGCCGGTAGGCTTCGTTGACGGACTCCACGCAGCCCGCACCAAGTTCTTCTCCCAGGTCGTCGGTCAGTTCCTCCAGCGCAGCAAGGCTGTCGGTTACCGCGGTCGAAAAACTCTTGGTGGGCTTGAACCAGTATGCGCCCCGGCCGTCGCTACGCAGCGACACAAACCCGAGTGTTGGCGCGCTCTTCTTGATCCGCGTCACGGCGAGTACCTGTGAGAGCACTCCACAGAGGTCACCGAGGTCGGCGGGTGCGGTGAAGCCGGCTTTCCGTGGCCACTCGTTGGTGTAGGCAGCCTCGGGATCGACGTGTCGTACCACCGCGAGTACCTCGCGCAGCCGCTCACCCACCATGAGCTCACCCTGCGCCGTGACAACCTTCACGCGCAGTCCCTCGATATGCGGCGGGGGAAGAAAGTCTCCGTCTCGGGCAATGGGGGCGAACTCCCTCCACGGCAGAATCGCGACCTTCTTTTTCTTCTTCAGCGGAATGAGCGAGAACACGCGTCCCGCAATCTGCACCTGCCAGGTGGTGTCGCGCCCGCGCCCCGCGTGCTCCGGTGGTCCGGCGTCACCAGCTGCTTCCGCCGCGCCGTGCTGCCCCGCGAGTCTGGCGCTGCCGCTCCCGTCGCGCCCGGCACCGCGTCCTCTACCGGTCGCTCGGCCGGAAGCGCGGTCGGCGCCGGCGCGCGGAGAGAGCTCGGCCGCGAGGGCCGGTGAGATCGAGGCGAGCCACTCGCGGCGCAGCGGTGAGACCGAGCGCGCGTACATGCGGCTGGTCCGGACAATCTCGCCGGCCACGATGTAGTCGGGTTCTTCGCGAAACATGACCGAGCCGGGGTGAATCAGGATGCGCGCGGCGGTGAGGCTTCGGTACTGGCCGCGGCCGGTACGCGCGCA
>SLTF01000313.1 GCA_007130025.1 Spirochaetales bacterium
AGATTGAACCCCAATCGAAAATCCAGAAAGCTCTCGGTGTACCGCAGCAGATTCATGCGAAGCAGGGCATCGGTTCGAACCCCCCAGCGAATTCGGTTCCGCCAGAGCGGATCGCTCTCGTGCCGGTAGTCAATCCGCACATCGGCGTCGGTGGCACGAAGCGCCTCATTTCCGTCCGACTCCCACGGAATTGGCGGGCCCACAAAGCGTACCCCCTCGGTGTATCGCGCGTTCAGCGATGCGGTCACCGGAAAGACCCGCAGCGACGTCGACAGCAGGTCGATGCGGTCTTCCTCCACGTTGTACACCATGCGCTGCCGAAGCGAGAGCTCCTCCGCAAAACGCAGCGTCTCGGTGACGGTGACCGGGCTGTAGCGCCACTCTTCGTCAATCACGCGTGCCTCCGCCTCTATCGTTGAGGTCAGCGGTCCGGTGACAAGGTCGAGTCGCCCCGTGTAGCGCTCGTCCAACGGAGGCAGGTCGGCACGCACCCGCAGCGACTGCGTTGCACGCCAATAGTTGACCAGCAGATCGCTGTTCACCTGGTGAGCCCGAACGAACTCATCGTCCCACCGGAAACCGCGGGTCTCAAAGATCGGATCGTCGCTGTCCGGATCGCGATCCACGAACCGGCGATCAACGATGGTTGTGTTCAGCGTGTAGCTCAGGTTGGTCCGGTTCAGATAGGTGCTCGAGACAAAGGGAAAGGTGGATAATCGCAGGTCGTTGTTGAGGCGGGTGCTTTCGAAGCGAAACGCCTGCGTCTCAAGATTGCGCCGTTGCGTCGCCTCAAGCCGCTCGGCGTTGTAGATGGTACGCGTACGATGGGTGGCGTCGAGGGCACCGCTCAGCACAAAGAGCCGGTTATAGAGGTCCATCTGATAGCTGACGCGGGCGTTGTTGTTTGAGGTCAGGCTCGAATAAGAAAGGGCGAAGTCGATGTCGTCGGGCTTCTGCCACGCCTGCTGGTCGTATTCGTTAATCACCGTCAGACGCGGAGTCAGCGTATACCCGATTCGGTACGTCATTGGCTCTTCAAATCGCAGTCCGGAAAGATCCCGCTCCCGCGAAGGAAACCCACGCGGATCGTCAAGTGGCGAACCGCCCGGGGTGCCGTCGAAATCATCATCCGCGTCGTTGTCGACACGCTCCCGGTCGTCCGGTTGCACGGCCCACGGTGACCGTAAATCGGTTTCCGGGACCTGGGTGGAAACCGCCGCACCACGGCCCACGGTACGGCTGTCGAGCAGGGTCCCGGTGACGCGAACGCCCATGTCGGGAGCAGTAAGGCGCGCCGGGAAAAAGAAAAAATCTTGCGGAACGCGATCGGCTTCCGCCGCAAACACCGGCAGTGAGGCGGGATCGGTTGCCTTGCTGTTCCAGGCGAGCGAGGTTACGAAGTTCTGCACCGAAAGGCTCTGCACCCACGGCGTCAGACCGGAAACCGGGGCGTTATAGGTTCCCGAAAGGCGCCAGAGCAGACTCCGCTTTTCGCTCACCGTCTCCGGCGTGAAGTCGGGCCCCTGCCCCACCAACGAGAGCCAGTCCATGGATTCCGCGCGATCGCCGAAGTCGATGTCGACGTACCGGTCGGAGTAGAGCTCGAAGGTTCCCCGGAGATTGAGCCGGTTCACGCCCATGGTGAAATCGAAATCGCTCTTGTACCGGAACGGCAGCGAGGCGCCGCCAAACTGCGTGCGATCCCAGTAGCGAACCGCGTTGCCGTCGGCATCGATGAAGTAGTTGGTGAAGCCCAGCGACCCCGGCGGGTTGTTGCGCACCGGACGGCTGACACCCAGCCCCAGCGATCCACCGAAGGTGCGAAACGGTCCGAGCCCGGGCAGGTCCCCCTCCAGACCCACGAAGGCCCCCGTCTTGCTGTATACGTCGGCGAGCAGTTTGAGCGTCCAGTCATCGGGAACGCCGGATGGAGGATCGTCCTCGGTTGCGGGGCGCAGAAACAGCCCGTCGCGAACACGCCGCCCCTCGGCGGTGCCCTCGTCGGCAAGCTGCAGAAACGAGACGGAACTGTCCTCGGCAGCCTTCTGCCCCATCAGGTAGGTGGTTGTCTGGATGAAGGTGCCCTGCCGGTTGCGAAACCCCGCAACGGGATTGAAGAAGAGCCGATCGCCGTAACGGAAGAAGAAGGGAAAGTAGAATACCGGCACTCGCCCCACGTAGAGCACCGCGTTCTGCAGCCCCCACTCTCCCGGCCCCAGGACCCAGATTCGGCGAGCCCGAATGTGGTAGTTGGGCGGGTCGGCGCGCGACGAGGTGATCACGCCGTCTTCCATCACGATGATGTCGTCCGCGGATCGGGTAATGAACCGGCCACGGTACCGAAACTCGATCTCCTCGTCCTCGATGGTTCGCGGGCGCGTGGACTCACCTTCCAGAAAAACCCCTTCCCAGGTGTTCAGGAAGACCGTAATCGAATCCCCCACAAACCGCTCGTCGCCGCGGTCGGGCCGGACGATGGTGTACTCGACGCCGCCACGCGCCGTGAGTCGGTTTTCCGCCTGGTTGTAGATGATCTCTTCGGCGCGAATCCGGTGGGTCACTCCCGTCTCGGGGTCTTCCATGCGAACCAGAACGCCCCCGCGCAGGCGGATGTAGCGCTGATTGATCTCGTCGATCACGAAGTAGTCGGATTCCAACGCAGACTCAATGGTGATTTCCCGCGTTCCCTCGCGGCGGCCCTCCGGCGGCGCAACCTCATAGTGGGCGTAGAGCCGCTGCTGCAGCTCCGACCGCGAGCCCCGCGACGAAAGCCCGAGTCGCTCGGTCCAGATGACCAGCTCATCGAACCCGGCGGTTGCGATGTCCTGGGCGAGGGTTCCCCGGGTAAGCGAGATTGACGCGCCGGTTGGCGAATCCTGCGCCGTCAGCGCCCCGGCGGCAACGGCCGCGAGCAGCAGGGCCAACAGCACGCTCCGAGCAGCCGACGGATGCACGGCCACGGGCGGCCGGGGGTCGCATCCATTCACGCGCGCACCTTTTGGCACCGGCGGATCCACTCGCCGGTGTACGAGGTCGGGTGTTGGCCAATCATCTCGGGCGTGCCACAGGCAACCACCTCACCACCGCCGGAGCCACCCTCAGGCCCCAGGTCGATCACGTAGTCGGCACCGAGGATCACCTCCATGTTGTGCTCGATCACCGTAACGGTGTTGCCACGATCAACGAGCGCCTGCAGCACCTCAATGAGCTTCTCCACGTCGGCAAAATGGAGCCCGGTCGTGGGTTCATCCAGGATGTAGAAGGTACGGCCGGTGCTGACCCGAGAGAGTTCGAGGGCGAGCTTCACCCGCTGCGCCTCCCCGCCGGAGAGGGTGAGCGCCGATTGGCCAAGAGTGATGTAGCCCAACCCCACCTCGACCAGGGTGGAGAGCTTGCGCGAGACCGCGGGCACCGCGGAGAAGAACTCCGCGGCTTCCTCTACCGTCATCTCAAGCACGTCGTGGATGCTTCGTCCCTTGTAGAGCACCTCGAGGGTCTCGCGGTTGAAGCGTTTCCCGTCGCAGACGTCGCAGGTGACAAAGACGTCGGGGAGGAAGTGCATCTCAATCTTGATGGTGCCGGCACCCTGGCAGTTTTCGCACCGCCCACCTTTCACGTTGAACGAGAAGCGCCCCGGCTTGAATCCGCGCGCCCGCGACTGCGGCAACCCGGCAAAGAGATCGCGAATGGCACCGAAGACCCCAACGTAGGTTGCCGGGTTGGAGCGCGGCGTCCGGCCGATCGGGCTCTGATCGATGTGGATGACCTTGTCGATGAGCTCGGTTCCTTCAACGGATCCATAGCGGCCGGTGGGTTCACTGCGACGATGTGCCGCGTTCAGCAGAACCGGATAGAGCAGATCGGTGAGCAGACTCGACTTGCCCGACCCCGAGACACCGGTGATGGCGATGAATGTTCCCAGCGGGAAATCCACCGAAATATCTTTCAGGTTGTGTTCGCAGGCGCCGAGGAGACGAATGCGCTCGCCGTTTCCGCTTCGCCGTTGCTCGGGGATGGGAATCGGGCGGCTCCCGTTGAGGTAGGGCGCGGTGACGCTCGCCGGATTGGCGAGCACCTCGGCAACGGTTCCCTGCGCGACCACGGTTCCCCCGTGCACCCCGGCACCCGGCCCCATGTCAACCAGGTAGTCCGCGGCCAGGAGGGTCTGCTCGTCGTGCTCCACCACAATCAGGGTGTTGCCGATATCCCGCAGGTGCAGCAGGGTATTGAGCAGCCGCTCGTTGTCGCGCTGGTGCAAACCGATGGTGGGCTCGTCCAGGATATAGAGCACGCCCACCAGCGACGAGCCGATCTGCGTCGCGAGGCGGATCCGCTGCGCCTCCCCGCCGGAAAGGGTCGATGCGGCACGATCGAGACTGAGGTAGGTGAGACCCACGCTCTCCATGAATCGAAGCCGAGCACGGATTTCCTTCAGGATCTCACGGCTGATCTCGGCCTCGGTGGGCGTCAACTCCAGCGTATCAAAGAAAGCGATCGCATCGGTGATCGACATCGCCGAGAGCTGATGAATACCAACCCCGCCCACCGTGACCGCGAGCGCCTCGGGTCTCAGGCGCCGGCCGCTGCACGCCTCGCACTCCCGATTGGACATGAACCCCTCGAGCCACTCCTTCACGCTGTCCGAGGTGCTCTCCACGTAGCGGCGGCGCAGATCCGAGAGCACCCCGGGAAACTGGGTCTGGTACTCGAATCGACCGGTCTTGTTCTTGTTCTCGTAGGTGATGTCAATGGTTTCCTCGCTCCCGTGCACCAGGGCATGCATCACCTCGTCGGGGAGTTCGCCCAGTGGCGTATCGAGACTGAACCCGTAGTGCGCCGCCAGCGACGCAAACCGGCTTGAGTACCACGCCGATTTGGGGTTGTAGGGAATAATGCCGCCGGCGTTGAACGAGCGCGAGAGGTCCGGCATGATGCGTCGGATGTCAAACTCCATGGTGATGCCGAGACCGGAACACGAAGGGCAGGCGCCGTAGGGGTTGTTGAAGGAAAAAATCCGCGGTTCCAACTCGGGCACGGAGAGGTTGCTGTCGGGATAGGCGTAGGTTTCGGAGAACTGCTCTTCGACCTCGCGGCCGTCGGGTTCGGTGCGAAGCGCAACCACTACCCCCCCACTCGCTCCGGTGGCTGCCTCCACCGCTTCGGCCACCCGATCGCGGGCACCATCGCCGATTTTCAGGCGATCCACCACCACCTCAATGGTGTGGTACTGCTTTTTCTCCAGCTCAACCGGTTCGTCAAGCTCCACCACCGCCCCGTCGATGCGCGCACGCACGTAGCCACCCCGGCGCGCGTCTTCGATCACTTTCTGATGTGAGCCCTTCTTGCGGCGGATCACCGGTGAGAGGATCATCACCCGCGAATCTGAGGGATAGGCGAGGATGCGGTCCACAATCTCATCGACGCTCTGTTTCTCGATCCGGGCACCACTGACCGGATCGTGTGGAATGCCGATGCGCGCGTAGAGCAGCCGGTAGTAGTCGTAGATCTCGGTGACGGTTCCAACGGTAGAGCGCGGGTTGCGATTGGTGGTTTTCTGTTCGATGGAGATGGCCGGCGACAGCCCTTCGATGTAATCCACATCGGGCTTGTCCATCCGACCGAGAAACTGCCGGGCGTAGGCGGAGAGCGACTCAACGTAGCGGCGCTGCCCTTCGGCAAAAATGGTATCAAACGCGAGGGACGACTTCCCCGAACCACTGACCCCGGAGACCACGATCAACCGGTCGCGCGGCAGCTCGAGATCGACGTTTTTCAGGTTGTGTTCCCGCGCGCCCTTGATGACGATGCGATCCATGGTGGTAGGAGCACCCTACGACATACCCGGCACAAAATCAACGTCTGCGGAAGAGCGGCCCCCCCACTCGCTGGAGCGCAAGGAGATGCCACTGGTCGGCAATTGGCAGGACCGCCAGAGCTCGCCAGATTGCCTGCGCTGAGTCTGAGTCGGGAAACTCCGCTTCGAGGGCAAGGCCGAGATAGTACAACGTCCGAAAAAGTTCGACCCGCTCGATGTAGTCGCGAAGATGCGCGTGGTCCCACGCATCGGCGATGACCGTACCGAGCTCGGTCCACCGGTAGTCGTACTGCGATCGGCGCAGATCGTCGGCAAGGGTTGAGAGACCCTTCATCGCGGCCGTCAACAGGTGGGGAAGTCCTTCCTCGTAGCGATTGGTATCGGCAAGGTGAACGCCCAGCTCGCGGCGCGCCTGGTGCGAGAAACCTTCCTGGAGCCGGTAGAGAACCATCAGACGGTCGATTCCCTGATTCCGCAGCACGGCAAGGTGGGCCTGCGGAAGCCCGGCCGTCGCGACGTCCCGAGGCTCCTCCTCTTCGCGAGCAATCTCGCCGAGGATTTGCTCGAATTCGCCGACTTCTCCGCGAAGACGGTGCACCTCCGCGATCTGATAGCGGATCAGTACCTCGGTTTCGCGAGGATCGAGATGTGCTGCCTGTGAGAGGGCGAGTTGGTAGTGCCGAAGGGCCAGATCAAGAGAACCCTCGGCCTGGAAAACCCGGCCGATCCCGAACTCGGCTTCGGGAAAGGGAGAACGCGCGCCGGCCGCTGCACGAAAATGGCGTAGCGCTTCGCCAAGGCGCCCCTCACCGAAGGCGAGCACGCCCTGTTCGTAGCGCATCCACGGCGCGTCCACGCGTTCCTGTCCAAACGCCACGACCACGGGACCGCCCAAGAGCAATACCGTGGCCGCGATGGTGAGTACCACGTGGATGAACCCGTCGTGTCGATTCCTCAGTCGTTTCCTCATAGGTCTTCCGTTTATGTTATCGGCGGAAAACCAGCACGAGTGCAGGAGAAACGCGTCCTTAGACCATGCCGAGGAGAAATACCATCACAAAGAGGGCAACGGTCTCGACCAGACCCAGCACCATGATGTAGTTACCAAAACCCTTGCCGGTCTCCGCAAGCGCGTCCGAGGCGACGGCCCCACATTTACCCTGAAACCAGGCCGAAAAGCCCATGGCAATTCCACCGAGTACGCCGGCGCCAAGCAGCATACCGGGATCGATTCCTCCCGCGGCAGCCTCACCGAGGGCGTTCATCAGAATGAAGCCGTAGATGGTCTGCGTCAGCGGTGCCCCAACAAAGGCTACCAGCAGGAAGGGTGCGGGCTTATTCTGAGCAAAACACTTCTTCCACGCGCCTACCGCCGCCATCCCGGCGCTTCCGGCTCCCAAAGCCGATCCAACCGCCGCGAGTGCAAGCGCCGATCCAACTCCTATCAGTCCCCAGTTCATTGAGTGTCTCCTTTCCTATGCGGTTCTATCGGTTCCCGTTGCCGGTTACGCGGTCCGTTCCGTACGATTCTGAAAGGGGCGATACTGTACCCCACTCCATTCCATCCCCAGATGATTTGAAAACTCAAGCATATTCAGCCGCACGCCATGCACGATGACCGCAAGCGCTGCCATCGCCAGATTGAGCGTATGCCCCATGAAGAGCACCAGTGCCGCGGCAACCGAGCCCACGATCCCGTCGGCCATTCCCAGCGCCATGGCGTTAAAACTCGCCGCAATCGCCACCGTGGCCAGGCCCACCGCAAAGAGGCGAATGTACGAGATGATGTCCGAGAATGCGCTGACGCTGCTGAGTGCAAGCGTAATGAGGTTTGCCACGCCCATCAGGATTCCCTTGAAGAAGTTCTGCCCCGGCTCCTGCATCGAGAAGACCACAACGGCACCAAAGCCGCCGATGATGAGCGGAAGCGCGTAGTCGGGCATGGCCCAGCCGAGCACCACGGTGAGCACCAGATGGTAGAGTCCGATCACCATCGAGAGCCAGCCCAGCTGTGCGAGGCTTCGGATTCGCGGCGTTTCGCGCAAACCTCGCAGGAAGTTCCACCCGTGGGCGATGGAAAGATGGATGGTTCCAATCACGAAACAGGCCCACTGCACCACCTCGGCGCTGCGCGGATCAAAGCTGTAGATGGCTGGAACGATCATCCACGAGAGAAACGGCAGCTGTGCGAAGCCCTCGTGACCAAACCAGTTTCCCGTCACTGCGCCCCATGCGATGGTCGCCAGACTGAGTACGGTCATGAGGATGAGGCCGATTGGCGTCGCTTTCCCGGCGCGTTTCGCCTTGAACAGCGCGAAGAGGCTGATTCCCAGGAGTACGAGTCCATAGCCGGCGTCACCGATGATCATGGCAAAAAAGCCGGTGAAGAAGATCAGGAAGAACAGACTGATGTCCAGTTCACGGTACCCGGGCACGGTGCCCAGCAGATCGAATACCGGTTGAATGATGCGGATGGGTTTGGGGTTCTTCACCCGCGTGGGCACCTGCTCGTCGGTCGCCGGATCGCGCAGAACCAGCCCCCACCCTGACGAAGCCGCGGTGCTTTTTACGGCAGCGACCTCGCCTTCGGGCACAAATCCGGTGATGTAGACCAGTGGCCCGGCGGCATCCATTCTCGTGTGCACCTGCTCAAACTCAATGGCCGCCTCAATATCCCGGATCACGGCGCGTAGTTGCGGAACCGATCGAGCTTCCGCCGCGGCGGCTGCAGCGATCTCACCCACCCGCGCGCGCAATCGATCGATCTCCGCCGATATTGTCGCGAGCCCCTGCTCCGGCAGCGATACCTCGTCGAGATCGAGCCGAGCCCGCCCCGCAAGGGTCACCTGCGCAAAAAAGACCTGAGCACCGGTGGAACGGACCAGAAAGAGACCCTGCTTCTCCAGGCGCTGGAACTCCTTGGGCGGCAGGACGTGAAGGGTGATGGTAACTCCCACCTCACTGAGCCGCTCGAGCGAGGCCGGCGAGAAGTCGCCCCACGGCTCGAGCCGCGCGGCGTCGCGCTCCAGACGCTCCATCTCTTCGCGAAGCTTGCGCGACTCGTCTGCTTCCGCAATCAGCCGCTCGCACAGGGCGTACACGGCCCGTTCATCGCCGTTCGCGGCGGTCTCCGTAGGCACGGGGGTTCCGGCAGACTCTGCGGCAACGTGAATCACCGCCGTCGCCCGCTCGACCAACGCGCGCCGGGACAGAAGCTGTGACAGCTCGCCGCTCTCCACTCCATGCACGTCCAGGTGCAGGACACCGAGCTCGCGCATCTGCGCCACCACCGCCTGGCGTCGGGATTCGAGGGTGATGACGGTAGCCTTCTTCATGCGTTCAATCATGCGTTCTCACACCTCAACCAGGTTGCTCTTGGCGATCTTGCCGCGAACCACCGCGGCGGTCTGCTGATCGCCGAGGTAGATGCGGATCATTCGAATGTTCTCTTTTGCCTCGGGGATTTTCACCTTCTCAAACAGGTTGACCCGCTGCGTGGTGATTCGCAGCTCTTCCTCGATCAGGCGCTTCTGCTCCTGAAGGATGCGCACTTCGGCATCGAGGGCGAGCAGCTTCTTCAGCCGCTCTACCCCGGCGTCTACCCAGAGCGGATAGTGGAAGAGATTCCAGGGAACCTCCTCAAACTCGATCTTCTCAAAGACCGGGATGTCGATTCCGGCGATGTTCCCGGTGGAGGTATCAATACCCGAGATGATCACCAGATCTTCCAGCGACTGGTTGTCTCCAAAGACCGCGACCCAGCGAGCGAGATCGTCGAGCAGACGGGTCTGCTCACCCGCTTTTGCTGCCTCTTCGGCTTCCACCTGACGGATGACCATCTGCAGCTGCTGCTTCTTGAGCACAAGGGTGGGCAGGTAGCGCTGGAAGCGCTTGAGCATGTCTTTCTGCCGTTTCAGCTCGTTTTTGGTCAGCTTGACTTTGGCCATGGTTACGCCGTTGCCTTCTCTCCGTTGGTCTTCTTCGGCCAGAACTCGTTGCAGAGTTCGGTTCGAAGACCGGTCTCGTCGGGAGTGAAACAGTCGGACAGGATCTGCCAACCGCTGTCGAGGGCACCTTCCAGCGGAATATTCACCGAGAGGTCCATCATCTCGCGCTCGAAGAGATAGCCGTACTTGAGCAACTTGGTGTCCCAGTCCGACATGCGGAAACCCATCGATTTTTTCTCGAGCGATTCCTTGTACTCCGCGTAAAGACGAATCATACCGTCCATGACGGCGCGGTGGTCTTTGCGCGTCTTGTCGTTGACCATCTGTTTCAGTCGCGACAAGGACCCAAAGGGCTCGATGCGGCCGTTTCTCAGGTAGTACTGCCCCTCGGTGATGTAGCCGGTGTTGTCGGGCACCGGATGGGTGACGTCGTCGCCGGGCATGGTTGTTACCCCAAGAATGGTGATGGAACCGGCACCTTCGAAGTCAACCGCTTTTTCGTAGCGGGAGGCGAGCTGGCTGTAGAGGTCGCCCGGGTACCCGCGGTTGGACGGAACCTGCTCCTGGGTAATGGCGATCTCCTTCATGCTGTCGGCGAAGTTGGTCATGTCGGTCAGAAGGACCAGCACCTTCTTTCCCTTCAGCGCGAAGCGCTCGGCCACCGCGAGGGAGATATCGGGAACCAGGAGGCTCTCGACGATGGGGTCACTGGCGGTGTGCACAAAGAAGATGGTGCGCGAGAGGGCGCCGCCGGACTCCAGGGTATCGCGGAAAAAGAGGTAGTCGTCGTACTTCAGACCGATACCGCCGAGGATGATCATGTCGACCTCGGCCTGCATCGCGATGCGGGCGAGCAGCTCGTTGTAGGGCTCGCCGGAGACCGAGAAGATCGGCAGCTTCTGCGACTCCACCAGGGAGTTGAAGAGGTCGATCATCGGGATTCCGGTTCGCACCATGTTTCGCGGGATGATCCGCTTCGCCGGATTGACCGACGGACCGCCGATCTCGATGAGGTTTTCTTCCAGAGCGGGACCGTTATCGCGCGGCCGGCCACCGCCGTCAAAGATCCGTCCGAGCAGGTTGTCCGAGAAGGAAACCTGCATGGGATGGCCGAGAAATCGCACCTCGTCGCCGGTGGAAACGCCTCTTCCACCGGAGAAGACCTGAAGCGACACCTTGTTGTAGGAGAGCTGAATGACCTCGGCGAGTGATGAGCCGTGAGCCGACTGCACCACCGCGAGTTCACCGTAGCGAACGTCGTCGGCCTCGACCGTGATCACGTTTCCCGAAATATCTTCGATTTTGCTGTAGACCTTTCGCATCGCCGTCTGCCCCTTACGCCGTGATCTCGGCCATCAAGTCTTTGGCGGCCTGCTCGTAGTCGCCGCGCTTCTCGTCGATCATGCCGCGGATCTCCTGTTCCAGTTTGCGAAACTCGTCGGAGTCCCACGCCGCGCTGTTGTAGTCCAGAAAACGCTGGCGCAGCGCGTTGAAGTAGCTGCGCACCTCGTCTTTGGAGGTGATCTTCAGCGCCGACGCGAGGAGGTCGAAGAGCAGCTCAAAGATATGGACCTGCCGCTCGGTGCTGACCGCGGCATCAACCGGGTCGAAGGCGTTCTGCTGCAGGTAGACCGCATCGAGAAACTCCGACTTCATGTAATCGATGAAGTCATCCGTGCTGGTACCCTCTTCGCCGACAACCTTCATCATCTGCCCCACTTCGTTGCCCCGAAAGAGCAGCTCACGGGCGTACGCCGCCCTCCTCGGGTTGACGATGGTCGGGTACTTGCTCCAGCTCTCCAGGGGATGGATGGAGGGGTACTTTCGTGCATCCGAGCGCTCTCGCGAGAGGCCGTGGAAGGCGCCGACAACCTTGAGTGTCGCCTGCGTAACCGGTTCTTCGAAGTTACCGCCGGCGGGACTGACCGTACCACCGATGGTGACGGAGCCAATCGAGCCGTCTTTGAGTCGCACCTTGCCGGCGCGTTCGTAGAACCCGGCGATGACCGACTCGAGGTAGGCCGGGAAGGCTTCTTCACCGGGAATCTCTTCGAGACGACCGGACATTTCGCGCATGGCCTGGGCCCAGCGGGAGGTGGAGTCGGCGAGCAGCAGGACGTTGAGTCCCATCTGCCGGTAGTACTCCGCGATGGTCACTGCCGTGTAGACCGACGCCTCGCGGGAGGCAACCGGCATGGAGCTGGTGTTACAGATGATCACGGTTCGTTCCATGAGGGTTCGCCCCGTCTTGGGGTCGATGAGCTCGGGGAACTCCTTCAGCGTCTCCACAACCTCACCCGCCCGCTCACCGCAGGCGGCAACGATGACGATGTCGACCTCGGCGTTGCGGCTGGTGATCTGCTGCAGCACCGTCTTGCCGGCGCCAAAGGGACCGGGAATGCAGTAGGTTCCCCCGAGCGAGACGGGGATGAAGGTGTCAATGATCCGAACCTTGGTGACCATGGGATCGGCCGGCTTGAGCCGCTCGACGTAGGCGTCGATGGCACGCTTGACGGGCCACTCGAAGACCATGGACAGCAGGTGAACCGTGCCGCGTTCATCCTTGATTTTGGCCACGGTATCGGTGACGGCGTATTCGCCCTCAGCGGCAACCTCTTCCACGGTGAAACTGCCCTGGAGGTTGAAGGGCACCATGATACGGTGCTCGAAGATACCCTCGGGTACGGTACCGAGGGTATCGCCGCGGGTG
>SLTF01000336.1 GCA_007130025.1 Spirochaetales bacterium
GCTTGGCAAGGCGATCGACTACTACAACGCGAAGCGGCTCCCCGAGGTTGAGCAGACGCCGGAATCGTGATATCTTATTTACTGAAATGCTTGCAAAACTCACGGTGCGAAATCAACTCACCATTCCCAAGCCGATCGCCGATCGGTTTCCGGGGGTGGAATACTTCGACGTTCGCGAAGAGAACGGTACCGTTGTGCTGACGCCGCTTCGTCACAGCCGCGCCGATGAGGTGCGGGAGCAGTTGGTTCGCTATGGTATTACCGAGGACGATGTCGTTGATGCGGTCGATTGGGCGCGAAGATCGGAATCGCCAAGGTGATGGGGTCTTCGGGCGGCACGCCGGATACGACGGTTGCCCGGGTGGTTTTTGACACGAATGTGGTCGTCTCGGCGCTGGTGTTTCCGTCGGGACTGTTACACTGTCTCAGAGCATCCTGGATGGCGGGCAGGTGCATTCCTGTGGCCACTGAGGATACGGTGCGCGAGCTGTTTCGCGTCCTTCTCTACCCAAAGTTCCGCCTTTCGCAGTCGGATCGACACGAACTGCTCGCCGACTATCTGCCATGGGTAGAGTGGTACACCTTCCAACGTATGCCTGGACCTCGGTGTGGCGACGCAGCCGATCAGGTGTTCGTGGATCTCGCTGTGTCCGCGAAAGTCGATGCGCTGGTAAGCGGAGACGCCCACATAGTATCGATCAGTTCTGAGCTCACCTCATGGGGTGAGTCGTCGGTTCGAGTAGTGTCCCCCCGTGACGCCGTCGCCCGCTGGTGCGGGTAGCGGGCTCCGAACTCAGAACGGTCCGTAGCCCACCGCCACCGCGAGGAAGAGAAAGAGAACCGACACCGCGAACATCACCGCCTGCAGGCCGATGGTCCAGGCGATCCACTTGGGGTAGCTCACCACCGAGAAACCCAGACCAATCAGCAGCAGCGCGTTTGACGGATAGAGCATGTTGCTGAAGCCGTCGCCGAATCCAAAGGCGAGCACCGCGGTCTGCCGGTTGATGCCAACAATGTCGGCCAGCGGGGCCAGGATGGGCATCATCAGAAAGGCCTTCGCCGAGGCCGAGCCGATGAAGAAGTTCATCACCAGGGTGACGCCGTAGATCAGCACCGCGGCCATCAGCGGGGGGCGGCTCTCGATCACTCCGGCGGCGGCGTGGAGGATGGTGTCGGTGATGCCGCCGGTCTGCACGATGTGGCGCACGCTCAGCGACATCAGCACCAGCACCACCCCGGGGAGCATGGCCAGCGCTCCCGAGCCTACCGAGCGGGCCACGCCCCGGGCTCCCATGCCGGCGAAAAGCCCGGCACCCACGCCGCCGGCGAGCAGCAGCAGCGCCATGAGGGGAAAGGCGAGGTCGGAGAGCACCGGGTTGCGCGCCGTTGCAAACACGAACAGAAAGGCGACGCCCATCGCGGAGCCAAACCAGATAATGGCGCGCTTCATCGCGCGGCTCATCGCATCCGCGGGCGGCAGGGCGTCGGGACCGAGCGAGGCGCGCAGCGCCTGATCCTCGCGGAAGACCGGCGAGCGGGACGGGTCGGCCTCCACGCGTCGGGCGTGGCGCGCGACAAACCAGAGCACGCACCCGTACACTAGCAGGAAGAAGAGCACCCGAAGCCACGCTCCGGAGAAGAGCGGCAGCTCGGCGATGCGCTGGGCGACGCCGATGGTGAAGGGGTTGGTGATGGCCGCGCCAAAGCCGAAGGCCATGGCGAGCAGGCTCATCCCCAGGCCGGTCAGCGAGTCCCAGCCCAGAAAGTGGGCGAGCGGCACGATGAACACAATGAGCGGCACCATCGATTCGTAGACGCCGAGTACCGCGGCCACGCTCATGAAAAAGAAGATCACCACCGCCATGAGGGCGTAGCGGTTGTCGCGAAAGCGCCGCACTACCACGGCGAGCAGGGCGTGGAGGATGCGGCCGTGTTCCAGCACGGTGAAGCTCGCTCCGACGAAGATCAGAAAGATGATAATGGTGATCGCCACGATGCTGCCCTCGGCAAAGAGGACCTCCACCGGCGCGGTGAACCAGCGCCATACCGGCAGGGTGGGGTGCTCCACCAGGCGAAACGTGCCGGGTACGATGACGACCCGGCCCTCGGTGACGGTGCGCTCGTACTGCCCGGGTGGCACGATCCGCGTCAGGACGCCCGAGATGATCATGAGCCCGATCAGGATGCAGAAGGCGAGGACAAAGGCGCGCAAGCCGATGCGGATCATCGAGCGGCTGCCGGAACCAACCGGCCCAGCGTGTGAATCACTCTTCATTGGACTCCCCCAGCAGGTGGAACAGACGTTGATACCAGGCAATCGCCCGGCGGTAATCACGGTAGGTGATGCGTTCGTTGACGCCGTGGATTGTGCCAAGGGTTTCGGTGTTCAGACGAAGCGGCACAAAACGATAGATCGCGTCGGACACGCTTCGATAGTGCTTGGAGTCGGTTGTTGCGGTGACCAGAAACGGAGCGGGAACCGCCACGGGGAAGTGCTCGGCGATCACCTGCTCGAGCGCACGATACGCGGGCGTATTGGTGGGCGACTCGGGTACCGGATCGGATGCTCCGGGCAGGGGTTCCACGGAGACGCCGAAGGGCGCCGCAACGCGTCCGACGCGGGCAACGGCGTCGGCAACCGAGGTTCCGGGAAGAAGCCGAAGATTGAGCACGGCCTCGGCGCGCGCGGGCAGCACGTTGGGCGCATCGGCGCCGCGAGCCATGGTGGGAGCCATCGTGGTGCGGATCAGGGCGTCGGTGGAGGGCGAGGCCGCGAGTGCGCGCAGCACCAGCAACGAAAGCAGCCGCGGCGTCCGCAAGAGAAGCGCTGCCGGGCCGGAGCCGTATCTGCCGACGCGGCGCAGGAATCCGGCCACCGCGGGGATGAGCCGGGTGGGGAAGGGGCGCCGGTCCACCGCGGCCACGGCGCGCGCGAGACGCCCAAGAGAGGTCCCCCGGCCGGGCATCGACGCGTGGCCGCCGCTCTGTTCGGCGACGAGCCGAAGGTCCAGGTAGCCTTTTTCGGCAACGCCGATGAGGGCCACCGGCCTCGAGAGGAAGGGCAGCATCCCTTCGACCACCACGGCACCTTCGTCGAAGGTGGCAGCGGTGCGAACGCCGCGTCGCTCGAGTTCCGCGGCGATTCGCGCTGCGCCACGGCTTCCCGTGACTTCTTCGTCGCCGCCAAAGGCGAAGAGCAGCGTACGCCGGGGTCGATACCCGCGGGCGATCAACCGCTCGGCGGCCTCCAGGA
>SLTF01000427.1 GCA_007130025.1 Spirochaetales bacterium
AAGCCGCGGATCGCCCCCTGCCCACGGTGCAGATCGTGGAGCGGCTGACGCGGCTTGAGGACGCGATCCTGTCCGGGCAGGAGCTGATGCGCAGCGAGTTTCGCGCTCAGCGGGAGCTGATGGAACAGCGGTTCGCTTCAATGCAGAAGCAGATGGATGAGCGATTTGCGGCGGTGGATCGGCGGTTTGAGGCCGTGGACCAGCGATTTGAGTCGGTGCAGAAGCAGATGGACGACCGGTTCACGGCGGTACTGCGCGAGATTGAGGTGCGCGCCGCGGCGTCGGATAAGCGGTTCGAGGCAGTGGACAAACGGTTCGACGACATGCAGGCGAACTTCGCGCGAACGCAGTGGCTGATCGGCATTGGCTTTGTCGTGCTGGGCAGCCTGGTTTCGGTTCTGCATCTGCTGGGGTAGGGTGCGGAATCGCTCACCTCGTTTCCCGTGGACATCGTACAGATGGCGCACGTTGAGCCGGCGTATCGCGACTTGATCCAAAGACATGGAGCGATTGTGTATGAGCGCATCGAGTGATTTCTGATCAGACGCGCGACCACCTGCGGGAACTGATGCGGTTTCTCGATCAGTTGCCCGGCAATTGACACAAACGAAAAATACCGAGAAAATTTCCGCAGAATATGAAGCAGCGGCTCAAAATACCCCGGTATTCCTTATACAGAGGATACCATGGGGATACTGACACAGGATCTGCTCCTGCGCGGCTCGCGCGGAGAGACAACCCGGATGGCGCTGTTTGATTCGGGGGCGAGCTACTCGATTATTCGTCGGGATATTGCCGAAACCCTCGGAGATCTGGCGAGGCTTCCGGAGGCGTGGGAGTTCGAGACGGCGGCCGCCGATCACCTGATTGTCGCGACTCACGCGATACGACTGGACTTCTTCTTCGCGGATTCCGAACATCGCTTCAGCGACGAGTTCATTGTCTTCGACGACTGCTCGGAAGAGATTGTAATCGGCGCCACCACCATGCAGAAGTGGCAAATCAAGCTGGACTTCGGCGAGGAGCAGGTGGTCTACCGGAAAACGGCAGAGAAGCTGCGGGTGGTGTGAAGTGTCGCGATCATCCGGTCAGTTCTCCTGAGTGGGAAGGTGTTCGAGATCATCGAGGTCCTTATGGCGCCCTGAGGCGCGCTTGTTGACAACGAGATCACGAAGGGAAATGAGGTTGATTTTCTGGCCATTCACTTCCGAAACGGTTCTTGATCGAAAGCACTCAGTGAACTCTACCCCGTCGATACCCGTGAGCACTTCGATCCGAACCGGAGGGACGCCCATCCTGATGATCGAATCCGTCTTCAGGAACAGCGACGGCGAAACAGACTCATCGTTCATTCCGAATCGGTGAAGAACCTGGACAAGTTTCTCTGCATTCGTCGGCGAAACGGCGACCCACACATCCATGTCTGCAGTTGTGCGGGGATACCCGTAATACCCGACTGCGTACCCGCCGACGATAAGGTACTCAACGTCGGCTTCTTCGAGCAATCTCAAGAACTCGACGAAGTCTGGCGGTAGCGCGTTCATATCCATACGCAGCGATCCTGTTGGTCTGAATTGCCGCGATGCGCTCTTCAGGCGTGCGCGACTGCCAGTAGGCGTCGTCGGTACTGTCGTGCAGTCCAGCCACGGTAACCGTGTTGCGATCAACCTTCATGTGTACAGAATACCATGTGGACATACGAACCGACAACGGCGCCACTCTTTTCCAGTCGCCCGATTCGATCAGACACCTTCTGTCTCCTCAAGCACGAAGTTCCGTCGGCCCATGTTGCCGGATAGAACTCGCGCGTGTAAGGCGGCACGCATCCGGGTTCGAAGGCGTTCGGTGTCCATGTAGTAGAGAAACGCCTGTTTCTTGAACAGTGCCCACGACCCGGAGCAGTATTCCGCGATCGGCACACCATCGCGTGCTATGGCAAACGCGAGCTCCGGATCCCGCTCCGGCAGGCCACGCACCAACACCACGTCAACTGGCCTTCCGGTTCTATCCTCGATGATTCCCATCACGTTGCCCAACACGAGCAGGTCCGGGTCATCGGGCACGGAGAGGGCGAGATCGATGTCGCTGAACGGCCGCACGGTTCCCGTGGCAAAGGAGCCGAACAGCGCAACGAAATGCACGTTCGGAACGAGAGCGTGTACGGTCTGCGAGATGAAAGCAGTTGTCTCGTCGGAGAGCGCGCCCATGCGGTAAGTATAGTGCAAATGGGGGTTCCCTTCTATCGGAACCAACTATACCCCGAGGTATTACGTGATACATTTCCGCTTGACAGCTCCGGAATTCCATACGATAGTTGTGAAAGAACAATCGGCCATCAACCGAATATCTCGAGAAAACAGGAGAAGAAACCATGATGAAGAAAGCACTCGTCGTGCTGCTCCTCGCAGCCTTCGTCGTCCCCGCCTTCGCCGACGACGCAATCACGCTACCACAAGGTGTCATGCGCACTCGCGTGATCCCGTCGATGACGATTGTGAACCAGGTATTTGATGACAGTGGAGATCGGCAGGACACGGTGATCGCCGCTCCCGGTTTGGGAACCGCGAGTTCGGTTACGCTCTACACACTGTCATTTGCGGTCGAGTACGGAATTACTGACTGGTTGACTGCGGGGGTTCAGTGGGTTCCTGGTTGGCGCTTCGCGTCGAATATCGATTTCGAGACGCTCGCACCCAACGACAATGTGGTGTCGACGGGGGTTAGTGATCTATTCGTCGGCGCGAAGATGCAAATCCTCGGGCCAAGAGCCCTAGTGCCCAATCAGCAGGTGCGTTTCGCCGTCACGCCTGGGATTAAGATTCCTCTATCCAGCTACGACAACGAGTCAGAGACGGATAACTTCGCGGCGGGTGACGACTTTCGACTGAGTGGCACGGACCGGGGAGCGTTCGGGCTTGGAGGTAGACTTGCGTTTGACTATCTCATCACACCGGATTTCTACATCAACGTTTACAACCAGAGTACATTTTTTCTCGAGACCGAGAAAGATCTTTCGTTCGGCGCACCTGACGTGAAGGTTCAGTATGGTCCGGAGTTGATCTTTGAAGTCGAAGCTGCGTATTCAATGGACCTTGGCGGAGGTATCCGCCTTGGTCTGGGTTTACCGGTCACGTACCAGTGGACGGGTGAGACGAAAATCGAGGGTACTGGTGCCGACGACGTAGCGTGGACATTCGGTGTAGGACCCAACGTGAGTCTGTTCTTCACCCAGTGGGCGCTTCCCATGGAGTTC
>SLTF01000377.1 GCA_007130025.1 Spirochaetales bacterium
AAATCCGCCACGCTCCGCACCTGGGGAGCAAAGGCCCACTGAACAATTACGCCGCCGTCGATAAGGCTCTTGAAATCGAGCGCCGGGCGGGCCACAAACCGCTGCAGCCGCTCGATTTCACGAATACGCAGGATGCGGAGATTTTTTCGTTGCTGAAGAATCGAAAGCGCGCCGTCTTCGAAATCGGGCGCCACCACCACTTCCAGGTAGTGCTGGGCGATTTCTTCGGCGGTCTCCCGATCAATCGGACGATTCATCGCGAGGGCGCCGCCAAAGGCAGCAATCCGATCCGCCAGCAGGGCTTTTCGATACGCGGAAAATGCGGATTCACCGCAGGCCACTCCGCTGGGATTGTTGTGCTTCACAATGACCGCGGTGGGCGACTCGGGAAAGTAGCGCAGTATGGAGAGCGCGCTGTCCGCATCGGTGATGTTGATTTTTCCAGGGTGCTTTCCCGATTGCAGCAACTCGACGTCGGATGCGAGATAGCAGCCGTCGGATACCACCTCGACCCCGCCGAGCTGCAGGTTTCCGTTGGTGAGCCGAAACAGCGCTGCCGGCTGCGAGGGGTTCTCCCCGTACCGAAGCCCGCGACGCTCGCCGTCGATGTCCCAGGTAACTTTCTCGTAAATCAGCGTCTGCCGTCCCTGCTCGTCGTGAAAACTGATCTCCATTGTGGCCGGAAACGGCTCGCTCACCACCGTGTGGTACTGCGCAACGTTGGGCCGTTTCACGCCCTCGCCTCCCGGTGAACGGTTGGATAGGGGCTGATCACTTCGGTATCGTTCCTCGACAGCAGGTAGTCGGCGATTGCCCGGTCGTACAACGCGGTTGCCTCGAAGGTTGCGGCGGCCAGCCGACGGCGAAACGCAAGGGTGGTTGCGCCCTCGTGGGTTCTCACCTCTTCGATCAACGCATCGTAGTCTTCCGGGTTCCCGAGAACCGCAACGCGCAGGTAGTTCTTCGCGGAGGCACGAAGCATCGCCGGGCCGCCGATGTCGATATTGCCACGGGCGGCTTCGCAATCGCTTCCCTCGGCAGCTACGGTGCGCGCAAACGGGTACAGATTGACAATGGTCAGATCAAACGGAACCGCCGTCAGCCTCGTCAGGTCAGACTGATGATCAACGTTGTAGGTCTCACACAGAAGCCCAAGGTAAATGCGAAAATCGAGCGTCTTTACCAGCCCTCCGCGCATCTCCGGTTGGCCGGTATAGTCGGAAACCGCCGTAACGGACAGCCCAGCGAGATCACCGGCGATTTCTTTCAGTGCCGTGTAGGTTCCGCCGGTGGAGTATACCTCGAGTGTTCCACAGCTGCTCACCAGTTGATGCATCAGCCGGTCAAGGTCTCGTTTGTCGGAAACACTTACGAGCGCACGCCGGATCGGCACCCGATCGTCAATCTCCGCTACGCGTTCAATCGCCATGATTGCCTACCTGCCATTGTTGCTCACCCCGTTCGACAAACGCGTACGCGTCATGATTGTGGATACTCTCCATGTTCTCCGCCTCCACGCTGAACCAGGGAAACGGGTAGCGGGATTCGATCGCAAGACAGCTCGCCCGTACCAGATCTTCCACAAAAACCGGATGATCGTATGCGTACTCGGTGACAAACCGCTCATCTTCGCGCTTCAGCAGCGTATAGAGTCCCGAGCTCGCCGACGCCTCCACGAGCTCGATCAGGTCTTCCAACCAGAAAAACGGACCGAGTTGCACCTGGACCCGCACCGTTCCCCGCTGGTTATGCGCGCCGCGGCTGGAAATCTCCTTGGAGCATGGGCAGACCGTTGCAACCGGGACTTCGAGACCGACAATGAAACGCGATCCATCCGCGCCTTTTTCCGCCGAGAACCAGCAATGGTAGGACATCATACCCGGCTGTCGGGAAACCGGAGCCGCTTTCTGCACAAAGTACGGAAAATGCACTTCGCCAAACGCCGTTTCGGCGTCGAGCGCAACGCGGATCTGTTCCAGCATGGTGAGGAAGGTGGGCATGCGAATATCGGTATAGTGCCGGTTAAACACTTCGATGAACCGACTCATATGCGTTCCCTTGTAGTGATGCGGAAGGTTCGCATAGAGACTCACGGTGGCAACGGTGTGCTGCTCCTGGTTCACCTTGTCGAGAACCGTCACGGGATACCGAAGATTCCGTACCCCCACTTTCTGAATCGCAATATTGCGCTCATCCGAGCGTCCCTGCACGTCAACCATCGGCGGGTCGCACCGCGCGACGTTCGGCGGAATCCACCGTATTGCTCAGCAACATCGTGATGGTCATCGGTCCGACACCTCCGGGAACCGGAGTGATCCAGGACGCCAGGGGCTCCGCGGACGAGAAATCCACATCGCCAACCAGACGAAACCCACTCTTCTTGGAGTCGTCCTCGACGCGATTCACTCCCACGTCAATCACCACCGCATGCGGCTTAATCATCTCTCCGTTGATGCAGCCCGCTTTGCCGGCTGCGGCGATAAGAATATCTGCCCGCTTGGTATGGTATTCCAGATTCTCGGTGGCGGTATGGCAGACCGTCACCGTTGCATTAGCACCTCGCGACTTCTGCACCAGCATTGAAGCGAGCGGTTTCCCGACGATATTGCTTCGGCCGACGATGACCACCTCTTTGCCCGAGGGATCAACGCCAATGGTCTCCAGGAGTTTCATCACCCCAAACGGCGTGCACGGCAGGAATCTCGGCCGTCCAAGAAGCATGCGCCCCAGGTTTTCCGGATGAAAGCCGTCAACGTCTTTCTCGGATCCAATGGCATCGGTGATGCGCTCTTCGCTGATGTGGTTTGGCAACGGCAGCTGAACCAGAATTCCGTCAACATCCGGGTTAGCGCGAAACGCCGCAACCTCCGCCAGCAGATTTTCCTCGGTGATATCCGAAGGAAGGCGCCGGTCGAACGACCGAATACCAACGTCTTCACACGCCGCTTCCTTCGCCTTCACGTAGGAGTGACTCGCAGGATTGTCTCCCACGAGAACCACCGCGAGTCCCGGGATTACCCCCCGCTCGCGCAAGGTTTCTACCCGACGACGAATGTCTTCCCGCATCCGGGAGGATACCTGTTTGCCATCAATGATTTGTGCCATCGTGCACTCAGCATACCGTCTTCACCGGTTTGGTGCAACTCGCCGCGAGTATAGGCACAAAAAAAGAAATCTGCCCCGAAGCTTGGTGAAAGACCGGGGAGACAAAAGCAGGGCGAACAAACGGTGATTTATAGAGGGTATGAGATC
>SLTF01000137.1 GCA_007130025.1 Spirochaetales bacterium
CGGACCCTGCCACAGCGTGTTGCCCTCCCATGTCTCGGTGCGGGGATCGTGCCGTCGCATCGTCTCAGACGGCACCTGATTACGGGCGTCCGACCGCCATACCGGCTGCGGGTAACCAAATTTCACGCGCTTTTTCGCTGACACGCAAGCACACGGATCTTTTGCCCCGTTGATAGGGGTATGCGACGACCATTTTTTGCCCGCCTGGCGCTCCTGCCGCTCGTCGGAGCGCTTGGAGCGGTTCCCCTCAGCGGCCAGGAGCCCCTTCTGCGCACGCTGAACCGGTACGGGAACACTTCCGGGTTTGAACACCGCATTCTCCTGGACACCGGGTCAACCCGGGCGCTTGCCGCGGCGGGGCTGGGCCCCGACGGGAGGTTTGCCGTTCTGGGTCTCTCAACGCCCCAACTGGTGGTGGGGCCGGTCTCGATTCACGGCCTGATCCGCGAGATGAACCGCCCAACGAGCTACACCGCCGACTCCGCCGTCTACTGTGAGGCAACCGGTCTCCGTTTAGAGACCGCGCTGGAGCCGGTCAGACGGTACGGGCTGCAGGTGCGCCCGTGGGGAGCCGCTCCGGCGCTCCTGGTGGTGATGCAGGATGAACGGCCACAGCTGGTTGGTGTGCACGGCTCGTTTACGCGCGGTGCACTGACGCTGGCTGCGGCAGTGGTTCGCGCCTTTCCCGACGGCGAACGGCTCGACGAGAGCTGGTACACCGAGTATCCACGTTTTCCCGGTGGCACGGTGGAGCAGGCGGCGCTCGAACTCACCGTCCGCGGCGACCGCTCCGGTGCATCGGTGGCGGGTTTCCTGGCGGGAGGGGGGCTGGTTGCCGCGGCGCCGGGCGGCCGAGTCCGGCTGGAACACCGTGGCGCGGTGGTACGTGCGGCGGTTGTGGGAAGCTGGGTGGGAAGGGAGTACGCGCAGACCGATGGACGGTTCTCCCGTGATGAGCGGTATACCGGGGGAACGGCGCGGGTGGGCCGCACTCGGGGTTTTTACGCGCAGACGGCCGCGGGCGAGCGCGTCGGTCGGGCGCCCTTGCGCGACGAGCGCGTGGGAACGGTGCGCCGCGATCAGCGGCTGGCGGTGGGAATCGCAGAGCACGGCCGTGGCCGCCTGCGTCTCAGCTCGGCCGTGGCGGGGGGATGGGTTTCGACGCGTGACGATCGTGGGCGCTGGGTTGGCACGCGTACCGTTGAGGCCGGCGGTGGCATCCGGGTGGGCGCGGCGCGCGCCCGGATACGGCTGGAGCGGCGTGAGCGAGACGGGAGCGCAGACCGTGATCGGGGCGAGGTGGTAGTGGGGTACCGTGGCCGCACGCTGTTTGGTGAAGCCCGGCTGCTGGTTGACGCAGCGGCTGACGGGGTGCCGGAAATCGGCGGGCGTCTTGAGATGGGTGTGCGGCGCGGTGGCTTTGAGGTAACGGGCCGTATCGCCGGCATCGATCCGGTCACGGCAAACGAGCTGGTGGAGGACCGTCGCGTGCCGTTGAACTTCAGCTTGACGGTGACAACGCGGCATCGCCCCAGTCGCCCACGCGCAGCACTTCCCGCTCCAGGCGGAAGCCAAACGCGGTAAAGACCGCCTCCTCCACGTGGGTTGCCAGCTGGTCGATGTCGGTGGCGGTTGCCGTTCCGGTGTTGATGATGATGTTGGCGTGAAGCGGCGACACCTGGGCGCCGCCAACGCGAAACCCGCGCAACCCAAGGCGATCGATGATGACACCGCTCGGTGCGCCGAAGGCGCGGTTGTTCTTGAACATCGATCCTGCCGACGGGGCGGCGAAGTGCCCCTTGGAATCGCGGTCCGTCTGGTAGCCGCGCATCTGTTCCCACACGGAGTCCGGTTCGCGAGCGGTCAGCCGGATGCCGCAGCGCAGAATTGCCGCGTCGTCGGACTGAAACGGGGAAACCTTGTAGGCAAAGTCCTCAGCCCTCGGCGTATACCGGCGTTCGGTTCCGTCGCGTGACAGAAGATCGACCCACTCCAGAACCTCGAAGACTTCGCCGTCGTAGCAGCGCGCGTTCATCCAGACGGCGCCGCCTACGCTGCCGGGCATCGCGTAGAGGAAGTGAATCCCCGCGTAGCCGCGATCGGCGCACCACGCCGCGGCGTCGCTCACCGCAAGTCCGGCACCCACCGACAGGATCCCGTTGTCGATGGAAAGGGTATTGAACCGCGACATATCGATTACCATCCCGCGGATTCCGCGGTCGGAGACCAGGATATTGGCTCCTCCGCCAAAGACAAAAGCGGGAAGGTTGTGATCCCGACAGAATCCAAACAGTGCCGCGAGGTCCTGTGCGTCGACCGGCTCGGCGAATAGGTCGGCGGGACCGCCAGCCCGAAAGGTTGTGTGCGCCGCCATTGGCTCGTTTTCGCGGAGGGAGCCGCGAATATTGATCTTTCCCTCGATTTTCTTTACGCTCGGCATTGGAAACATAGTAGCGAAAGCGCCACATTCTTTCCACAACTCAATCAGGAGGCCACCGGTATGGGGTTTCGGCTGTACAATACCTTGACGCGCTCGCTCGAAGACTTCGAGCCCACCTCGCCCGACAAGGTTGGCATGTACTGTTGTGGTCCCACCGTCTACAACTACGCCCACATCGGAAACCTCCGCACCTACATCTTTGAAGACCTCCTGCGCCGTACCCTGGAGATGGCCGGGTATGAGGTCTATCACGTGATGAACGTGACCGACGTCGGCCATCTGACCGACGATGCCGACGAGGGCGAGGACAAGATGGAGCGCAGCGCCCGCGAGATGAAACGCTCCGTCTGGGATATCGCGGCCTTCTTCACCGAGCGCTTCTTTGAGGATACGCGGAAACTCAACATCGTCGAGCCATCGGTCTGCTGTAAGGCAACCGACCATGTCCCTCAGATGATCGAATTAATCGAAACCCTCGAGCGCGGTGGCTACACCTACGTTGCCGGCGGGAACGTCTATTTTGACATCGCCAGGTTTCCCGAGTACGGCAAACTGGCACTGCTGGATCTCGAAGAGCTCAAGGCGGGTGCCCGCATCGAGGTAGATGCCAACAAACGCAACCCGCACGACTTCGTGCTCTGGTTCACACGCAGCAAGTTTGAGCATCAATCGATGCTCTGGGATTCGCCGTGGGGTAGGGGCTATCCGGGCTGGCACATCGAATGCAGCGCCATGAGCCTGCACTACCTCGGTGACCAGTTTGACATCCACTGCGGTGGCATCGACCACATCTCCGTCCACCACACCAACGAGATCGCCCAGACCGAGGCTGCCACCGGCAAACCGTGGGTAAAATACTGGGTACACGGGGAGTTCCTGGTGATGGATTCGGGCAAGATGTCCAAATCCAAGGGGGGATTTCTTACCCTGTCGACGCTGGAAGAAGAGGGCTTTGATCCCCTGGACTACCGGTACTTCTGTCTTGGTGGCCACTATCGCACCCAGTTGCAGTTCAGCTTTGAATCGCTGCAGGCCTCGCAGAACGCGCGGCACAAATTGATGGAGCGGATCGCACAGCTGCGCCGTGAGGCCGGTGACGCGGCCGGAGCCGTCTCCGCGGACTGGTCGGGAGGCTACGCAACGGCCTTCCGGGACAACCTCTGTGACGATCTCAACACCTCCCGTGGTCTCGCCGAGTTGTGGGGGTTGCTGAAGGACCATTCCCTGACGGCGATCGACCGCCTGCGCCAGGTTGCGGCGATGGATCAGGTCCTGGGGCTGCGGCTGCTCGACGTCGAGGAAGAGGGCGAGGATACCGATCTGGCGGCCGAGGTCGAGTCGCTTATCGCAGAACGTGCCGCGGCGCGGGCAAATCGGGACTTCGCCCGGGCAGATTCCATTCGTGATGAGCTCGCCGCGCGCGGCATTGTGCTTGAGGACCGTCCGGACGGCACAATGTGGAAAAAGATGCGCAGATCGCTGTAACGAAGCGGCGGTTTGAGTTGTTTACCCTATGAATTGGCGGGATTCGCACACACGACAGTTTCAGCACGTATACGACGAGGTCTTTCCGATCATCGTACGGATCGTGTATCGAATTACCGGTGACCTTGACAGCGCCGAAGAGGTTTGTCAGGACGCGTTCATTCGCTTCTATGAGCGGATGGACACCATACCGGATTCCGAACAGGCCAGGTACTGGCTGATTCGCGTTGCGAAAAACCTCGCATTGAACCTGCAGAAGCGCAGAGGGAGGGAACGTCGCGCCTACGAGCGCGTGTTCCATGAACCCGCACCCCGGGAAGTATCCGGGGAGACCGAAGTGCTGAGGGCAGAATCGTCAAAGGTGGTGCAGCATGCGCTGGATCGCCTTCCGGAAGGTTTACGAACCGTTCTGGTCATGAAGGAGTACGGCGACCTGAACTACAAAGAGATCGCAACGATCCTGGGAATCACCGAAGGAAACGTCAAAGTGCGGGTATTTCGAGCCCGTGAACGACTGGCCGAGGTGCTCAAGGAGGGCGACATCTATGTGCCCTGATCGAGAATTGCTGTCCGCGTACCTCGATGGCGAGGTGCCCTCACCCTGGAAAGAACGCATCGCCGACGAGCTGCAGAACGATGCGGACTGCGCGGCGGCGTACGCCCAACTCTGTGAGAGCCGCCGCGTGCTCCACTCCGAGCCCGACCCCGATTTCGCCGTGTCAAAGCAAACCGTCTGGCAGCGCATTGCCGATATGCCGCTGGTGCGCAAACCGATTCCGTTGTGGCGTCGGCGTGTTGCGCTTCCGGTTCCGGTTGCGGCAGCGGCCGCCTCTCTGCTGATGCTGCTCGCCGGAGGGCTTCTCTGGCATACCGCGCGGGCAACCGTGGGACCCAACGAGATCGCCTCGTCGTCCGTGGGAAACGAGCTCGTGGTGCGGATCGGAGAAATCAGCATCGAAGAGCTTCTGCGCATCATCAACGCGGGCGAGACGGTTGGTGAGCTGACCGTCACCCTGCCGGATAGTGCGACGTTCGGGATTTTCGGCGAACCGCAGCTGGTTCGCGCTGCCGATTTCCGGCGTGAGGAACCGTTGCTCGTACCGCTGGAGTACCGCGGCGCTGCCGGCGACGCGGCGGGTGACCGCGCAACCGATCCGGGGGCATCCGCCGGTCGCGATTGACCACGCGACCGCGGGTGAGAATAGCTATGGACATGAAATCAGCCGTGCGAAGAGTACTTCCCGCCGCCCTGTTTCTGGCCGTCGCCGCGGGAGCCGCGGCGAATGACCTCGCAGAGGCGATGCGGTTGCTCTCGGAACAGGCCCTCAGCGTACACATCGTGGCGCGCATCACCGAGAACGGTGAGGTGACGGTGTGGAATATGGAAGTGTCGCGCGTGACGATTTCGGGTCGGGCCGTCTCGGTCCGTCTCGACGGCAGTAACGTCGTGGTGCAGGTGCAGTTCACGCCAATCCAGGAGGAGAGCGACCGGCTCGTCCTGGTAGCCCGGGGAGAAACCTGGGTAACCGTCGACCCCTCCGATGTCCAGTACCGGACGACCTTTTCTACCATGCCGATCACCCTCGGTGAGCCGGTGGTGTTCTTCCCACTCGGAGCGCGCGCCGAGATCGACGCCGGCAACGGGAATCCCTTCAACATCGAGATTGAGGTCAGGGTAGTTCCCTTTCGTACGGCAAGCGAATAGAATAGGAACCCGATGAGTCCTATGGTTCGCAATCCTCTCGCATTCTTCCGGAGCGCCGGATTCCTTATTGGTCTTCTGTTCCTCGTGCTCGTTGCCGCCCTCTTTCTGGTAATTCGCGTTTCCAGCAGTCCGCCGGTCATCGAATCGATCACACCGGAAATCGGGCGACCAGGCGACGTGGTGACAATCACCGGTCGGAACTTCGGGTCTGAGCGCAGTCGCAACAGCGTGAGGATTTCGGGTCGGACGCCAACCGCGTCGGCCTACCTCGAGTGGTCTGATCGCCGCATTCGAGTTCGGCTTCCCGCGGAGGTGATCTCCGGGTTGGTCTACGTGCACACGGCGAATGGGCGCAGCAACGGGGTCCTCTTCACCAACGGCGACCACCTGCCCGAGCGCATTGCTCCCGTCCCTCAGCCGGGACGCCCGGTGATCACGCGAATCGATCCCGAGTCTTCGCGGGTTGGGAACGTTGTCACCATCCACGGCCGCCGGTTTGGTGAAAACCGCAAAAATAGCCGCGTGCTGTTCGCGTGGGAGGCCGAGGGGGCAGACAACCCGGGCCGCATTGTCGCGCAGACGGGGAATATTGCCGGTATTGTTACCGACTACGTCTACGAGTTCTGGTCCGAGCGCGTGATTCGCGTGCGGGTGCCCAACGGGGCGGTATCCGGCCCGGTCGTTGTCCAGACCGATAAGGGCGTCAGTCCGGCCATGAATTTGCGCGTGGAGCAGACGGTTGGGCGCAAGCTGTTTCATGATCGACGGAGCTTTGCCGTTCACTACGCCATCGAAATTGATGAGATCGAGATCGACCCCGAGCTCGCGCCCTGGAACCGGCTCTACATCTGGAAGCCGATGGTGCAGTCGCTCCCTGAACAGCGCAACGTGCAGGTGCTTGCGCGCACGGGAGCCCCGCTCTTTGAGGATCTGGCAGGTCTCACGGTGCACGAGTTCTCCGGGCTCGAGCCGGGAAGCCGTGCCGGTCTGTCGGCCACGGTGCTGTTTGATCGCTACGCGGTCACTACCGAGATCGATGCAAGCCGGGTTCCGGCGCGCTACACCATCGACGAGCGTTTTCTGCAGAAGTACCTCGCCGAGAGCGCTCTGCTGCCCACTACGGCTCCGCTGATCGTCAACACGGCTCGGCAGGTTACTGGACGCATCACCAATCCCTACCTGAAGGCGCAGGCACTCTACAACTGGGTGTTGGACCGTCTGGAGCCGGTGCACCGGGAAGCGAGTACCCGGCCGGTGCAGGCGCTGGAAGAGCGTGCAGGCAATTCGTACAGCTACGCAACCATCTACGCGGCTCTGCTGCGCGCAGCGGGTGTTCCGTCGCGCGTCGTGGCGGGGCACATCATTGATGCAGAACTCCTGCCAATTCGACACTACTGGGTTGAGTTCTTTCTGCAGGACTTCGGCTGGGTACCGGCCGATCCGGCTCTGGGAGACGGGATGCACGCGGAACGCCTGCCTGAGCGGTCCAATCCGCGGGCATTCTTCTTCGGCAATCTCGACTCGGGCCGGATCACCTTTTCTCCCGGTCTGCTCATCGGGCGCAACCTTCACGTTGACGGTCGGCGACGCGATGTCCCCGAGTTGTTCTCGCTTCAGACCCACTACGAAGAGGCGGTTGGTAATCTGGTGGGTTACCGAAGCCGCTGGCTTGATCTCACCGTCCTTGGCGAGCAGCCCTGACCAGCCCCGATTCTTGACAGTGGCAGGCATTTCTCCTACCTTATGCTCACGTCATCTCGTGTGAGGAGCCCTGCCTTGAATCCCCTTCAGAACGTTGATCCCGAGCTCGCCCAGGTTATCCATCAGGAAGAAGAGCGGCAGCGAACAAAGCTGGAAATGATTGCATCGGAAAACTTTGCCTCCGACGCGGTCCGAGCGGTTGCGGGATCGGTGCTTACCAATAAATACGCCGAGGGGTACCCCGGCGCACGATTCTACGGCGGCTGCGAATACGTGGACCTCGCCGAAAATCTCGCCCGCGATCGCGCAAAAAAACTCTTTGACGCGGCCTACGCGAACGTGCAGCCGCACTCGGGCAGCTCGGCAAACATGGCGGTCTATTTCTCCGTCCTGAAGCCCGGTGACACCATTATGGGGATGGACCTTGCACACGGTGGGCACCTCACCCATGGAAGCCCGGTGAACTTTTCGGGAAGTCTCTACAAGGTGGTAAGTTACGGCGTAACCCGTGAGACCCAGACCATCGATTACGATGAGGTTGCCCGGATCGCGCGGGAGAACCGGCCGAAGCTCCTCATCGCCGGAGCCTCCGCCTATCCGCGCCTCTGGGATTTCGAGCGGTTTCGTGCAATTGCCGACGAAGTGGGTGCCTTTCTCCTTACCGATATGGCGCACTTTGCCGGACTGGTGGCCGCGGGGGTCCATCCCAGTCCGATCAAGGCTTCACATTTCACCACCACCACCACCCACAAGACCCTGCGCGGACCGCGCGGTGGAATGATCCTGATGGGGAGCGATGACGAGAACAGCCTCGGCATCGTGGCGGCCAAGTCGGGACGCACCAAGCGCTACTCGGAGATCATCGACTCGGCGGTCATGCCCGGGATACAGGGTGGTCCGCTGATGCACATCATTGCCGCAAAGGCGGTGGCCTTTCACGAGGCGCTCCACCCCTCGTTTGTGACCTACCAGAAGCAGGTTGTGGCCAACGCGAAGGCTCTCGCCGCGGTGCTCGCCGCCGGTGGCGCGCGCGTCATATCCGGAGGCACCGACAACCACCTCATGCTCATTGACGTAACCGGATTCGGGCTGACCGGCAAAGAGGCCGAGGTACTCCTGGACGAGGCCAACATCACGGCCAACAAGAACGGGATTCCCTTTGATACGCGCAGCCCGTTGGTGACGTCGGGTGTTCGCCTGGGGACTCCGGCGCTGACCACGCGCGGTCTCAGCGAGGCCGACATGCAGACGGTTGGCGGCTTTATCCTCGAGGTGCTCTCCGCCGGCGCCGATAATCCGAACATACCGCGTATCCGTGATCGGGTACGTGCGTTTGCGGAGCAATTCCCCCTCGTCGCACCGGGGAAATGAACCGATAGTGGAAACAGGGATGTCCCTTCGGTTGTGAACTCGCTGCCGGTGGGATAATACTTGGGTATGCGTACCGGCCCGTGGCTTCATTGACAAAGCCGGAAGGCGGTTCGTATACTACACAAGGACCGCGGTCGGGAGAGGTATGAGCAGCCCATTACAGCTATCGATGGTGAACTTCAACAAGGGTGCGTACATCGTTGTTGAGGGGAAACAAAATGCCGACTACTTCTTCATCATCCGTTCCGGCAAGGTCCGTATCAGCAAAGAGGTCGAGGTTGTAGAAGAAGAAGGCGGGAACGTCCTCGGCCCCGGTGATTTCTTTGGGGTTGTCTCAACCATGTCGGCGCACAGCCACATCGAGACCGCCCAGGCGCTTGCCGACGTCTCTCTGATTGCCGTCCACAAAGACAACTATCACCTGCTAATAGAGAAGAACACCCCGGTTGCGATGAAGATCATAGAGGCGTTCTCGCGCCGCATGCGCTACCTGGACGAGGCGCTGGCTCGAATTACGTTCAAGGACTCGGTTGAGGCCGACATAAACCACCTGTTCTACGTCGCCGAGTATTACGCCCGGCAGAGTCAGTACAATCAGGCCTACTACGCCTATTACCAGTATCTCAAGTATTGTCCCCAGGGTGAGAACGTGCAGTCGGCGCGCGAGCGCATGCTGAAGATCAAGCCGTACTCCAAAGCGGTGTACCTCGACGGCAACGAGCAGGCATTCACGCGGACCTATCCGCGCGACACCATGGTCTTCTGCGAGACAATGCCGGGCAGGGAGCTCTACATTATTCAGAAGGGCAGCGTGAAGATCACCAAGATCGTCAATGACAACGAAGTGCTGCTCGCCGTGCTCAAGCAGGGAGATATCTTCGGCGAGATGTCGCTGATCGAGAACAAGCCGCGTTCCGCATCGGCGGTGGCGTTTGATGATGCGGTCCTGCTGGCGGTCAACAAAGAGAACTTCGAGCGCATGGTGGCAACCCAGCCGCAGATCATTGCGCGACTCACCACCCTGCTGGCTGAACGAATCTGGTTCATTTACAAGCAGCTTGCCAATACGCTGCTTACGGACAAGGTTGGCCGTCTTTACGATGCGTTACTGATCCAGCTGGAGAAGGCGCGCGTTCCAATTGTGAGCGGCGAGGACTACACCTTCGGGTTTGGCACGCGAGAACTCATCAACATGGTCGGGCTGCCGATGACCGAGGGTAACCAGGCAATCCGTGAACTGCTGCGCAATACCAAGCTCAAGGCGATGGAGAACCGCATCTACACCAGCGATGTGGAAGAGATTGCAAAGCAGGCAAGTTACTACCGCAAAATGCAGAAGATAGAGAAGGCCCGCCGCGAACAGCGCCGCATCAGTTAGCGGCTTCCGTCACGGGCCTGATCGACACCGGCTTCTGTCAGCGCTTCTTCTTACTGCTGCCGATGATCTCCAGCGCGTCATCTAACGTCAACTTCTCGATATCATCAGCAGACTTTCTTTCATCGGGAAGTCCTACATTCTTGGTGCCGTACTTGATATAGGGGCCGTACTTCCCGTCGTAGACCGCAACCTTCTTCTTGGTCTTGGGATCACTGCCGAGGTCCTTCAGCACTCTGGAACGTCCACCGCGACCCTTCTTCTCTTCTGCGAGCAGTTCCAGGGCGCGCTCAAGCGTGACGCTGTAGACGTCATCGTCCTTTTTGAGTGAGCGGTAATCGCCGTCATGTACCACGAACGGCCCGAAGCGGCCGGTGTTGGCCACCACTTCTTTGCCGGTTTCAGGATGGTTTCCCAGGTTGCGCGGCAGGCTCAGCAGCTTCAGCGCGGTCTGGAGGTCGATCTGGCGTGCGTTCAGCTCGCGCGGCACCGCCGCCCGCTTTGGTTTAGGTTCTGCTTCGGTCTTCTCCCCCAGCTGCACGTACGGCCCGTACCTTCCTACCAGGCAGTAGACGTTCTTGCCGCTCTCCGGATCGACTCCGATCGGTTGGGGGCCGTTCTTCTGCAGCTCGATGAGCTCTTCGATGTCATCCTCGGTCAGGTCCGCCGGTGCGACCTCTTCCGGTATCGAGGCGTGCACCGGCTCATCGCCGTTGGCCTGGTGAACGATGTAGGGTCCGTAGCGGCCGATCTTGACCTCCGTCCCCTTGTCGAGTTGCGGCAGGACGATGGTGCGCGACGCCTCCGGCTTGATCTCGTCTTCGTGCGCCGCAACCTGCTGCTTCAGCCCGTTCTCTCCGAGGTAGAACTGCGTCAGATACTGCAGGTGGTCGCGGTTGCCGACGGCGATCTCGTCAAGCGCGTCTTCCATGTCCGACGTAAACCGGTAGTCGATCAGGTCGTGGAAGTGGTTCTCCATCAGCTGAATCACGGCGAATCCGGTGAAGGTGGGCACAAGCGCCGTTCCCTGGCGGCGCACGTAGCCGCGCTCATACAGTGTGCTGATGATGGTGGCGTAGGTGGAAGGCCGTCCGATCCCCTCACGCTCGAGCCGTTGCACCAGCGACGCCTCGGTGTAGCGGGCCGGAGGCTTGGTTTCGTGATAGAGCGCCTCAAGCGACTCAGCCGCCACCTCGTCGTCGGCCTTGAGCTCCGGCAGCAGCACCTCCTTGTCGTCAAGCGCCAGCTCCGGATCGTCCTTGCCTTCAACGTAGACGCGCAGAAAACCGGGTACCAGTATCCGGCTTCCCGACGCGGTAAAGATACAGTCGCCAACGCCGATCCTGACGCTGATCTGCAGCTTTTTTGCGTCCAGCATCTGCGTTGCCAGGGTGCGCTTCCAGATCATCTCGTAGAGCGCCTTGTCTTTCCCCGTAAGTCTGGTATTGGCGGGGTGAACGAAGTCGGCACCCGCGGGACGAATCGCCTCGTGCGCCTCCTGCGCTTCTTTCGACCGGGCGCTGTACTGCCGCGGCTGCTCCGAGAGGTACTGCTCACCGTACAGATCGCGCACGCTCTTGCGCGCTCCGCCGATTGCCTCGCTCGAGAGCTGGGGCGAGTCGGTACGCATGTAGGTGATTAATCCTTCCTCGTAGAGTCGCTGCGCGGTGCGCATGGTTTCGCGCGCCGACAGACCGAGCTTGCGGTTGCCCTCCTGTTGCAGCGTGGAGGTGATGAAGGGAGCCGCGGGGCGCGTAGTCACCTCCTTCTCCGTTACCTCGACTACCCGCCAGGCCTCATTTTGCAGGCGGCGGGTGAGTTCGCGCGCCGATGCCTCATCCAGCAGCAGAACGTCTGAGCGCGAACTGAGCTTGCCGGTGGTTGAATCGAAGTCTTTGCCGCCGGCTACGCGCTTCCCGCCAACCGATTGGAGTTTAGCCTCAAAGGTGAGGCGGTTCTTGTCCTGCGGCGAGAAGAGAACTGCCTTGAGATCCCAGTACACGGAGCGGTGAAACCTGATGCGCTCGCGCTCGCGCTCTACAATCAGGCGCAGACCGGGCGACTGTACGCGACCTGCCGAGAGGCCGTAGGCGATCTTCTTCCAGATCAAGGGCGACAGCGTGTAGCCGTAGAGCCGGTCGAGGATGCGCCGTGTCTCCTGCGCCTTGACCAGGCGCATGTCGATATCGCGGGAGTTCTCGATCGCATGCTCGATCGCCGTTCGGGTGATTTCGTGGAAGACCAGCCGGCGCACCGGGGCCTTTGGCTTCAGCACTTCCACCAGGTGCCAGGAGATACTCTCACCTTCGCGGTCTTCATCGGTTGCCAGCAGGACCGTGTCGGCC
>SLTF01000413.1 GCA_007130025.1 Spirochaetales bacterium
CTTCCACCGCCAGCGTCAGTTCGCTCGCGGCAGCCAGCGCGTCGTGTCGCTGTGGCATCAGCACCGCCCCGGCGTGCCCGCCCTCTCCGGTGATGGTGACGTGCAGCGTCGCCGGAGCGGCGATTGCGGTGACGTTGCCGATCATCGCGCCGGCGGTCTCCAGGCGAGGCCCCTGCTCGATATGCAGCTCCACGAATGCGTGGTAGTGCCCCCGGGAAAGCGCCACGCTCTCCAGATCTTCGGTGAATCCGCACGCGCGCCGAGCCTCGTCCACTCCGCCGCCATTTTCGTCACGCAACGTCCGGATAGCCTCAGGAGGAAGCACGCCGCCCATCGCACGGCTGCCGAGGCAGCCGATTCCGTAGCGGGTCGGTTCCTCGGCGGTGAAGAGCACAATCTCGATGGAACGTCGGGGCTGAAAGCCGGCTGCCTTCAGCGCGCGGACCGCCTCCAGCGCTCCCAGTACGCCGACGGTACCGTCGTACCGACCGGAGTGGGGTATGGCGTCGATGTGTGAGCCGGTGGCAACAGCCGGCTGTCCCGGCTCGGCGCCTTCCCAGCGGGCGAAGCTATTCCCCAGCGCGTCTTCGCGAATCGCAAGCCCGAGGTCTGCGCAGAGGCCCTTGACCCAGGCCCGGGCCGCCATGTCCTGCTCGGTGTAGAGCACCCGGGTCACCGCGGGGGGCGGGGCATCCGAGAAGCGCGCGAGCGCCTCGAGCTGCTCGGTCAGGCGCGCGCTATCGATGCGAATGGATGAATCGATTTCATGACTCGAATTGGTATTCATCGGGTTCTCCCTGTGTGGATGGTTCCGGGTTCCGCCGCGGGCGGATTTCAGCTTTCCCGCTCAAACCGAAACGGGTCGCGGTTGGCTTCCTTGTACAGGAGGTAGGCCGCCTGCTCGCGTCCGACCGCGGCAAACCACTGGGGGCAGTAGGGGCCCATCCAGATCACGTCACCGGCGGTAACCGGGTACCACTCCTCGTCCAGGCGGTAGATGCCGCCGCCCTCGAGCATGACCAGCCCGTGCTCCATGAAGTGCGTCTCCACGAAGGGAAGCGGCGTTCCCGGCCGAAAGGTCATGGTGTTCATCGCCATGTCGAAGGCCGGCTCGTCGGGAAGAAGCTTCCGGACGGTCAGATTCTCGTCACCCAGGAACGGCTCCCCCGCGAGGTCGAGGGCGTTTCCGACAACCGCCGGCGGTGGTGCGACTCCCGGCACCGGAAGATAGCGCCGTTCCACCACAGTGATGGTTGCCTCGCCGGTGCAGCCGATGGTGTGCGCCGTATCGGGCGGAAGCCAGGCGTAGCCGTTCGCCGTGAGGGTATGTGACGCGCCGGATCCCGCCGCGCCGCGGGTTTCCAGCGCGATCGTTCCGGTGAGCACGTAGACAAAACGTTCAACGCCGGGAAGGGGCGGACCGGAGGCGGCGCCTTCGGCGAGGCTGATGCGGTACTGGCAGAAACGCGCACCCATCTGAGGACTGATCAGGATCACCGAGGTGCAGCCGCTCCAGCCGGGAAGCTGGGTTGGCACGTTGCCGTCGGGGGCGATCAGGGCGTGGGTCGAGCGCAGGCGGGTGCGGGTCTCGCCGGTGCGCGTCAGAATCTGGTGCGAAAATTGTGCTTTGCTCACTGGGGGCCTCCCGTAGTGGCGGGGCGGACGAACCGCCCGGATGGTGCGGACTGGACGCGGCCGTCGGCCCAGACCGTCCGTCCGCGAAGGATGGTGCGCGCCACGCGCGCGGTGAAGGTCTCGCCCAGGTAGGGGCAGACCCGGTGACGGGTCTCGAGAGTCTCGGCGGTTGGCTGGTATCGCTGTTCCATGGCAACCAGAACGATGTCCGCGTCGTAACCGGGCGCGATGCGGCCCTTTCCGGCGAAGCCGTATCGCCGTGCAGCGGCCGCGCTGAGCGCTTCCTCTGCTCGTTCAACGGCCATTTCCCGCGTGGCTGCGCCGGAAAGGAGGATCGGCAGGGTGAACGAGACCCCATTGATGCCACCCCAGGCGGAGAGGAAATCGGACTTCAGCTTCATCTCGGGCGGGGCGGGGGAGTGATCCGAGGCAACAAAGTCGATCTCACCGCCGGCGAGGAAGCGCCAGAGTGCCTCCCGCTCGTCGACCGAACGGATCGGCGGGGCGCACTTCGCGGCGGTTCCGATTCGCGCCACGTCTGCATCGCAGAAGTGAAGGTAGTGACCGCAGGTCTCCACCGTGGCATCCACGCCGCGAAGCCTCGCGTCAAGCACCAGCTCCACGGCGCGTGCGCAGCTCGCGTGCACCACGTGCAGCCGGCACCCGGTCTCTTCGGCAAGCAGCAGGGCGCGGGCAACCGCTTCGGCCTCGGCAACAATCGGTCGCGATGCCAGAAAGGCCCGCGCATCTGCTACTGAGTGGGCGGCTCGTGTCGCTTCAGTGAGCGCCAGGGTGATGGCGTCGTTCTCGGCGTGCACGCCAACGGGGAGCCCAAGGCGGGCGGCGGTCTCCATGCCGCGAAGCAGTGTTGCGTCGTCCGCGGCGGCAAACTCGGGGATTCCGCTGTTGCAGAGAAACGCCTTGAACCCCATCACCCCGAGTCCCGCGAGCTCGTCCATGTGAGGAAGGCTCTGCGGGGTCAGCCCGCCCCAGAAGGCGTAGTCAACCGATGCGCGCCCCTCGTACGCAGTCAGCTTGGCGTGGAACGCCTCGGGGGTCAGGAGCGGCGGATCGCTGTTCAGCGGCATGTCGGCAAAGAGCGTGACACCACCGGCGGCGGCTGCCCGACTTCCGGTCTCGACGCCTTCCCATTCGGTCCGGCCCGGTTCGTTGAAGTGAACGTGGGAGTCGATGACCCCCGCCAGCGCCGTCAGTCCGTGGCCGGCAACCGTTTCTCGTGCCGCGGGAAAGGGGCCTTCGCCGGTCTCTACGATCCGCCCGCCGTCAACGGCAATCGCGCCGACCGTGCCGTTGGAAAACCGGACCTCATCGATCACCAGGTCGATCATCGTTTCCTCCCTGTGACTGATTCAACGTACTCACCTTCGAAGCCACCACGGGGGCGAAGGTGCGTGTCAGGCGAACCAACACCCGTACCACCTCGGCCACGTCGTCCAGAACGACGTCCTCGTCGGGGTGGTGACTGATTCCTCCTGGTGAACGCACAAAGAGCATGGCGCTCGGGCAGAACCCGGCCATGATCATCGCGTCGTGTCCCGCGCCGGAAACCAGACGGGGAGCGGCGGCTCCCGCGGAATCCTGCAGCAGTGTGGTGAGTGCCCCATTCATGGGCACGGCAGCCGCCTCGTGGGTATCGCGCCATTCGAGTTCGCATCGGTGAGCAGCTGCAGCCTGAACCGCTTCGGTGCGCAGCATTTTCATCGCGGCGTCGCGAACGGAGTTCTCGCCGTGGCGGCAGTCGAGGGTGCAGGTGACATCACCGGGGATTACATTGGACGCGCCGGGGTGTACCATCATGGTCCCTACGGTTGCTACCAGGCCAGGATGAACGCGGGCAAGTCGGTCAACGGCAGTCACCCAGGTGGCGGCGGCAACCAGCGCGTCGCGTCGCTCCATCATGGGCACGGTGCCGGCGTGTCCTGCACGGCCGCGAAAGCGCACCTCGGCTCGGCGCTGTCCGGCGATCGCGGTGACCACGCCAACCGGCAGGTCGAGCGACTCGAGAACCGGTCCCTGCTCAATGTGGGCCTCAACGTACGCCGTGGGGCGGTTGCTTTCCCACGAGCACTCGCCAAGTCTTGTGGGGTCGCCGCCGAAGAGGCGGATCGCCTCGGACAGGGAAACGCCGGATTCGTCCGTCAGACTGAGCAGGGTTGGATCGAGACTTCCGGTTACGGCGCGACTGCCGATGAAGGGCAGGCGGTACCGTACCCCTTCCTCTTCGCTGAATGCAACGATCTCAATGATGGGAAGTGTCGCGAATGCTCCGGCGTCCGCGGCCACCGTCTCACGCTGCAGCAGCGTCACCGTCTCCAGGCCCACCAGAACACCGAGCACCCCATCCCACCTGCCCGCGTCGATCACCGTGTCGATGTGTGAGCCAATGACCAGCCTCGCGCGCGAGTCGTCGGCCTCTGGGGGCGTCCATCGACCGATCAGATTCCCGACGTGATCGCGTCGCACCGAGAGTCCTGCCTCTTCCATCCACCCGGTCAAAAGGCGATGTGCGTCGGCCATGGCAGGACTGAGAAAGATGCGGGTAATGCTTCCGGGGTTGTCGCTGCACGCCGCGAGCCGCTCGGCCCGCAGGGCAACGGTTCCGGCGGCGGCGCGGTAGATGGTGCCTTCGTCGGTCTGCACGGCTCCGCCTCAACTGCCTCGGTAGGTGGTGTACGACCACGGCGAAACCAGGAGCGGCACGTGGTAGTTCTCGGCGGTGTTGGTCACGGTGAAACGAACGGTCACGATACCGAGGAAGGCGGCGCTCGTCGGGCCGACGTTTCCAACGGCGCCACCCGCGAAGTACGCGCCCACGTCGAAGTGCAGTTCGTAGGTTGCCGTCTGCAACTCTTCGCCGGCGAGGAGTGGTTTGTCGGTTCGCCCGTCGGCGTTGGTGACTACGCGAAGCAGCTCACGCTCCGCTCCCGCGTCTACGCGTACCAGTCGGATCGCGACGCCGCCGGCCGGTTTCCCGTGAGCGGTGTCCAGAACGTGGGTGGAGAGCTTTCCCATGCTATCGCGCCCCCTGCTTCATCACCAGGCCGAGGCTGCCGTACGGCGGACGGGGATCGCAGTACGCCTTAATCCGCTCGTCGGTCTCGTGCACAAACGCGGTATCCCAGAGACGGTTCTGCGCGTCAAACGAAACCTCGTCAAGCTGCGGGAAACGGTCGAGGATTCTCGTTCCCATTTCGTGAACGAGGTGCTGAATTGATCTGCTGTTGAACTGGTGAAACACCACCTGGGCGATATCACGGACCTGTTCGGGGGCAACGTACTTCGCGTGCGTTGACGCGATCATATCCGCCGGATCGGCGTAGCGCCACCGGATATCCATGTAGATGAAGAGCGGTCGGTCTGCGCGATCCGGAAGGGTGGTGTGCTCGTCCCGAACAAAGTGTGAGAACGAACTTCCGGTAATCTTGATCAGCTGAAAACCCAGGCGACCACACTGATGCTCGGAGACCACGGCGGCCTCGTTGCCGCGTGTCAGCATCAGTTCGGCGAAGCCGTGATCGTCGTGCCGACGCGAAAACAGTACTTCGCTCGGGGCGGGTGCTGCGCTGGGGGCGCCCGGAACGGGACACCCGTCAAAACACTGTTCGCGCGCCGAGATGCGCAGGGAGTCCATTTGCGGATAGGTTGACAGGAAACCGGTGCCGATGAAGTGGAGCATCCCTTCCAGCGTGGCGCCGGGATACTGGATTGACTGCTTCAGGATGAAGTTCTTCATGGTGTCGGTTGCCACCACCATGCTGTTATCGCCCTCGCGATAGGCGGGGGCGAAGTTTTCGCCGTACACAATGACATCAACATCGGCGGCGAAGAGGGTGTTGCTCCTCCCCACAAAACGGGACTCAGGGATTGCGGCGATACCGGTCAGCGGCGCGGCAAAGGTGCGATAGACGGTGACGTTCCGCTTCCCATAGTAGGTGTCTGAAATCTGCGCACTCAAGGTGAACTCCTTTTCTGGCTCTCAGGTGATGTGGTGTTTCCGTTCGCGTCGTGCGAAATCGTTTCCTGCAGGCGAAAGAGGGCAATCCGCTCGATCTGTGCGAGCGCCTCCAGCTCTTCTTCTTCGGGCGTGTGATGCAGGCGCCGCTCGAACTCCTTCAGAATTCCGGCAGCGGAGTACCCCCGGACCGCGATAATAAAGGGAAACCCGAACCGGCTGCGGTACGCGTTGTTCAGGGTGTGAAACCGGGCGTAGTCGTCCGCCGAAAGCCGATCGAGTCCGGCACCCGACTGCTCGCGACTGCTCGCCTCGGTCAGCTCCCCCGCGAGGGCCGCCTTGCCCGCGAGATCGGGATGCGCCAGGATCAGCGCAAGACGCCGTTCCGGAGGTGCCGCTGATACCGCCGCACACATCGCTTGGTGGAGCTGTTCCACGTCGCGAAAGGGACGCTGGGCGAAGGCCGCTTCGGCCACCCACGGGGAGTGCTCGAAGATACCGCCAAGCAGACGGACGAAGGCGTCCCGATCGGTCTGGTTCAGTTGTGCCACCGCGATGCTCACCCGACGATGATACGGTTTTTCTGCACAATTATGCGAGAGGGTTCAGCGAGATTCTGCGGGGAGCGGGAATGAAATAACCATCTCCAGGCCGTACGTCGGTTTCAGCACCGTGAGTGTACCGCCAATCTGTGCGATCATCGCGTTGAGAAGGGTAAACCCGAAGGTTGCGTCGGTTCCGTCTGCGAACTCCGCGGGGAGTCCAGGGCCGTTGTCACGATAGATCAACTCCGCGCCGTTGGGGGCCAGGCGCGCCTCTATGGTGATTGTACCCTTCTCGTTGTTTTCGGTTCTCGACTTCGTGTGATTGAAGGCGTGTTTCATCGAGTTGGTAATGAGTTCGTTGATGACGATCCCAAGCGACGATAGGGTCTTCGCCGGCAGCACCATCGACGCAACGGTTGTTCGTGCACCAACCTCCGAATGGTCGGGGAAGAGGGCCATGATCTCCTGGACCAGGGGCGGCAGGTAGACTGCAAGATCGAGCTGGTGGTGCTGATCGGACCGGTAGAGTTTGTCGTACAGGGACGCCATCGCCTGGATGCGGCGGGCTGCGTCGGAGAGGGTGCCTGTGTCGTGCTCGTTCTCCGCATTTGCGGCCTGGATCGAGAGCATGCTCTGTACAAGGGCAAGATTGTTCTTGATCCGGTGATGGGTCTCTCGCAGAAGAAGGTCTTTCTCACGAAGCAAGCCGGCAACCGCCTGCTCGGCGCGAACCCGTTCGGAAACGTCTTGAATGATGGCGTGAATCAGCGTTCTCCCCTGCATTGGAACGGGGCCGGAGAACACCTCGACGTCCCGGATCGAGCCGTCCGCCAGGCGGTGCTGAAACTGAAAGACCATCTCCTTTCCCGCTTTGGAACGCGCCATCTTCTGTAGCAGCTCGTCACGGGGCATGGTGTTTATGTCCCACATGACCATGGTCAGCATCTGTTCACGGCTGTACCCGTAGTAGGAGCACGCCGCGTCGTTGATATCCTCGATGCGGCCGGTCTCGGGGTCAAAGAGCACCTTGATGGCGCGGTTTTTCTGAAAGACCGCGCGGTAGAACTCCTCGCGTTCACGCAGTGCCTCTGCTGCAGTCTCGTTTGGCGTGACGTCGGCAAATGAGATGACCACCCCGTCGGGACGGTTCACCGCAGGATCAACGATCGGGCGGGTGGTAACGGTGATCCATCGCGTATCACCGTTGGCCCGCACCACCCCCATGAGGACGTTTTCGCACGATTCGCCGGTGGCAAGGGTCCGAGCGGAAGGGAACTCGTCGGGGGCAAGCGGTCGTCGGTCCGGATGAATGACGCCCCAGTCCCGAGCAGAAACGTGGCGCCCGATGAGCTCTTCGCGAACCGCGCCAAAGAGCTCCAGCACGCTGCGGTTGATATGAACGATGCGACCGTCCCGGTCAAGCAGAACGATACCGGCAGCGGTTGTCTCGATCACGGTCTCAAACCGGTGTTCCAGCCGCTTCCGCTCTTCCTGCGATGTCCGTGCCTCAATCGACCGCCAGACGGAATGAACGAACAGCGAGAGCTGCGCAACGTCGGCCTCATTATAGGGGCACACGCGATTGGCAACCCCAACAACCGCGACGATCCGGTCACCGCTGGTGACCGGCACCGTAAGGAAACGGCTGAGTTTCACGTGCCCCTCGGGATAGCCCTTCTTCAGCGGGTGTTCGGCGGCGAAATCGTTCAAGACAATCGGTTTTCGCTGCCGCACCGCCTCGCCCCAGATCCCCGTTCGATCGAGCTCGTAGCAGGTCTCCGGTTCAACAATGGTGCATTCGTGCATGGCGTTTTTCGACCAGGCGTGCACGGTCAATCGCCGAGTTTCTTCATCGTAGAGGAAGATGTAGCCAATCGAACTCTCGGTAAGCGCCAGAGCCTGCTCGAGCGCATGGTCGAGGTAGTCGTGGGTGGTGCCTCCCTGGTACTGCAGGGTGCTCGCCAGAGCCTGAACGCGCTGAAGGGTGCGGGTTTCGTTGTCGTGTGCGCGCTTCTGCTCGGTCATGTCCTGCCCGATGCTCAGAACATGGGTAGACCCATCGGGCTCCCTGATGACGCGGTTGGTCCACGATACCCAGAGCCGTTCCCCGGTTTTGGTGATGTTCTCATTCTGATGGTGCACGTATCGCTCAGGATGGGCGACTACGTCGGCAATGATCGCACGGTGATCCGTTCCGGTCGAGTCCGTCGCGGGTATGATGGTTCCGAGGATATTTCTTCCGACGATTTCGTCGCTGCGGTACCCGAAGATGCGCTCCGTCGCGGGGTTCACGTATGTGAGGATCCCGTCGTGGTTTACCCGAACGATGATGCTGTTGGAGTCTTCGACCAGACGGCGAAACTGGCGTTCACGCTCCATCAGCTGCTCTTCGATCCGGGCACGTTGCTGCGCCGAGGCGAGCAGGCGGGCGAACACCGTCAGGAGGCTGGTTTCGGTTTCACTGCACTCGTGCAGACCGTGCACGAAGTCGAATCCGACGCATCCGGTGCACTCGGTGCCACGCATGATCGGTACGGTGATGAGGGTGCGGACCCCTTGCGGTTCCAGCACCGCTCGAAGGTTTCCCGCCGGGAGGGCCAGCACATCAGGTACAACATGCGGTCTTCCCTGGCGGTGCTGTTCGAGCGCGTCTGACACCATCTCCAACGGAAGATCCTGCAGCAAGTCGATCTGGGGCTCGATGCCGGGGGCGCAGTACTCCTGGGTGTTCACCGCGATCCCTTCGCCAAAGCGATACTCGAAGGTGTACGCCCGGTCGGCGGCGACGCACCGAGCGAAATCCCCGAGTACGGCCTGCATGGTCTCGTCCGACGGGGGGCCAACCCCGTCGAGAAACCGCGAGGCGGCATCCACCAGCGCCCGCTGCAGGGCGAGGTGCCCGCGGATGCTTGCGTCTTTTTGCGCCTCGCGTACCTTTGCAGCAAAGAGGCGAAACGCCATATTGATTGAGGCAAGAAGAACCGTCTCACCGGAGTTTTTGACGATGTACCCGTACGATGTGATGCCTTCGGTGCGCTCGACCACCTCGCGCTCGGTATGCGAGGAGAGAAAGATCAACGGAAGATCCCGATTCGCGAGGATGCGTTCGGCGGCAACGGTTCCATCAATGCCGCTGCCGAGGTTGATGTCCATGAGAATCAGATCGATGTCCGTGGTTGCTGATGCGATCTCGATCGCCGCCGCGCCCGAGTGGGCCACGATGACTCGATACCCGTGGCGCTGCAGAACCGCGCGCTCCGCCAGGGCAATGATCGCGTCGTCTTCCACGAGCAGGATACACGCGTGGGAGTGCACGGCAGGGACCTCCGCCCCCGATTATATCACGAAGTGGGCAAACCCCTTCAAAAATCGATAGATTAGCATCTATTCTGATATTGCGAGATTTGGTGGCCGTGAGGTCGATCAGCGATGCCGGCTGAACCCCGCCTGCGGGCTTCGACCGGTCTTACGCTTCGGTTCGCGCGATCACCAGGGCCTGGGTGCGAAGGTCTTCGGTTTCCTTGATCCAGAACGCTTCGGACCCCCAGTCGGGATGGCTCTCGCGAAACCAGTGGTCGTTCATCTGGGCCGCCCGCCACGCCAGGAAGTAGATCATGCGCATGAAGCGAAGCGGCTCGATCAGCTCCAGGGTGCGATGATCAAAGGGCGAGAACTGCTCGTATCCGTCCAGGAGCATGGTCAATTCACGGGTGCACTGGTCGGCGTAGTCGGGAAGAAGAAGCCAGAGGTCCTGCACCGCTGGACCGTTCATCATGTCGTCGAAGTCAAAGAGCAGCAGGCCGGTATCCGGGCGGTCGAGGATGTTCCCGCGATGGCAGTCGCCGTGAATCCGGATGAGCGGTACGCCGTCGAAGCGTGCCGTTATGCGCTGAAGGGTGTCGCGGCACACCGCGGCGAACTCCTCGGTTGCTTCTCCCACCACGAGGCGCGCGGTCAGGAGCTGCTCGACGTATGCGGCCGTGACCCGATCGGGCGACAGGCTGAGCCGGTGTTCGGCCCTGCGCTGGGCGCCGACCGTGTGGCACCGCCCGATTAGCGATCCAAGCCGATACCACTGGTCGTCGGTCTCCGCGTCAAAGCTTCGGCCACCCCGTTTCGGAAAGAGCGCGAAATGAAAGCTCTCGGTCTGTCCCTCTTCTTCCTCGACTTCCACCGTGTGAAGCGTGTTGCCCCCGGAATCAGCGATGGGAGCCACCACGGGGATCTCAGCGCCGGCGCAATCGAGGAGAAACCGGTGTTCATCCCGCAGCGCTTCGGCGCTCCAGCGCCCTGGTCGATAGAACTTTGCGATGAGTTCGGTATCGTTGTCGTCTTTCAGACCGTACACGCGGTTGACGTAACTCGGGTAGCGCTGCACGGAGCCGTCGAGCACCACCTCTGCGCTCGCTTCAACCGCGGCGATCACGGCGTCGGGGGTCAACAGGTCAAAGAGTCCGGTCTGCATGGCGCTCATGGGTATCAGAACCGTTGTCCCGTGTCAACGTCGGGTTGCGTCTCGATGGGCCTCACCCTATACTATCGGCAGGTTTTCGACAGGTTCATTCACGAACCGCTCAGGCACAAAGGAGATCTCCATGAACATTCAGTCAACCGTCCCCCTCAATAATGGGATACCAATCCCCTGGCTTGGGCTCGGAGTCTATCAGAGCGAGCCCGGAGACGAGACGCGCACCGCGGTTCGGTGGGCAATTGAGGCGGGGTACCGTCACGTGGACACCGCCGCCTTCTACGGCAATGAAGAGAGCGTCGCTCAGGGAATCAGGGACAGCGGTATCGATCGATCGGAAATCTTTGTCACCACCAAACTCTGGAACGACGACCACGGATACGACCGGGTCATGACGGCGTTTGACGAAAGCCGCCGGCGCCTGGACTGCGACGTCATTGATCTTTTTTTGATTCACTGGCCCATGAAAGGAAAATACCTGGACAGCTGGCGGGCGTTCGAGAAGCTCTATGCCGACGAAAAGATCCGCGCGATCGGTGTCAGCAACTTTCTTGAGGTTCACCTCGAGCCGCTTCTGGCGGATTTTGACGTCGTGCCCGCGGTCAATCAGGTGGAGTGGCATCCCCGAGTTCTGCAGCGGCCACTGGTGGACTTCTGCCGGTCGAAAGGTATCCAGTTTCAGGCGTGGAGCCCGCTGGGCCGGGCGAAGTACCTCGACGATCCGACACTCACCACAATAGCCGAACGGCACGGCAAGAGCCCCGCCCAGGTGCTGATCCGCTGGGACCTCGAGCACGAGGTGGTCACCATACCCAAGTCGGTCACGCGCGAGCGGATTGTGTCCAACGCCGACGTCTTTGATTTTTCGCTCTCCGCCGATGAGATCGCTTCGATCGATGCGCTCGACCGCGACGAACGATTCGGTCCGCACCCGCTGGAGTTCTGCGGGTAACGGCCGGCCGGCCGCCGGTGCTCGTCGGGTGCGGGCTTGGCCGGCCGACGGCGCCGGCTTCGCAAGCTACCGGGAGCGGCCGGCCATGCGCAGGGCAAACTCGACCGCGGCGTTGAGGCTCTGGGTGCGTGCCTTCCCCTGCCATGCGATGTCAAACGCGGTTCCGTGGTCAACCGAGGTGCGAATGATGGGCAGACCGAGGGTGACGTTTACGCCGCGGTCAAAATCGAGCAGCTTCATGGGGATGTGGCCCTGGTCGTGGTACATGCAGACCACCGCGTCCCACGCGCCCTTCACGCCGCGCAGGAATACGGTGTCGGCGGCCTCCGGTCCAAAGACGGTGTAGCCGTCGGCGCGGGCGCGTTCGATGGCCGGCAGAATCTGGTCCTGGTCTTCCGTGCCAAACAGGCCGTGTTCACCGGCGTGCGGGTTGAGGCCGGCTACCGCGATTCGCGGGGTATCGATCCAGCCGCGAAGCGCGTCGTGGGTCAGCTTGATGACCGCGTGTACCCGATCCGAGGTAACCAGACGGATCGCCTCAGAGAGCGCCACGTGGGTACTGACGTGGGTCACGATGAGCTGCGGCGAGGCGAGCATCATGGTGTAGTTGGTGATCCCGCACATCTCGGCGATGAACTCGGTGTGACCGGAAAAACCCGCAATCGACAGCTGGGTTGCCTCTTTGTTGATCGGCAGCGTGACGATGGCCGCCACCGCGCCGTCGAGGGCGAGCCGCGTTGCAATCTCCACGTACCGTGCCGCAGCGGCACCAGTGGCGCGAGAGATGGTGCCGGGCGTGACATCCGCGGGTTTCAGCGCCGCGGCGTCAATCACGTTGAGCAC
>SLTF01000084.1 GCA_007130025.1 Spirochaetales bacterium
GTCTTCGCAGCGGTTCGCGGCCGCACTCTTTGGAACAACCAGATGCTCAACAACCTTCATGGTCCAACACCGATCCATCTGACGGTAGTAGTTCAGCCCGATATAGAACCTCCCCCGCCAGGATAGTCTCGATCACCTGGACGGTGTGCCGCTGTTTGTCATAGCGGAAGATCGTCAGATCGGAAGAATCTCCAGCCTGCAAATCATGCGGGTATCCGGCGATTTCAAGTAACCGGGCCGGATTGGTGGTACAGAGACGTATAACATCGGACAGCGCCCAGCCTGTTGCCCTACTGAACACCGAAATTGCCGTGTCTTGACCAGCAGACGCTCCGGCGAAGTACGGGCTCCCGACCACGGAAAGGTGTCCGTCGTGGTGTACCTGTACCTGCGTGTCACCCCAGCGGTACTCACCGGGCTCCATGCCGGCAAGAGGCGCGATGTCGCTCACCAGTACCAGCCTGTTAATCTGTTTGCTTCGGGCAAAGACGCGCAGTACCGAGTCCGGCAAATGGATTCCATCCGCAATGACCCCGGCGACCAACTCATCGGTTGCCAACTGCTCCCACAGAAAGTTATGGAGTCTGGGTAGCACGGCCCCGCTTCCGTTACCGAGGTGCGTTGACATTCTCGCGCCCGCGCTGACCGCTTCTGCAATACATTCGGGGGATGCGTTGGTGTGCCCGATGGAGGCTATCACGCCGTCCGCGAAGACTCTCTCGATGAAAGCGAGAGCGCCGGGGAGTTCGGGCGCCACCGTTACGATTTGAACATTGCCATCGCTGGCACCTTGCCACGACTCATACTCGTTGACACTCGGAGGGCGGACATGTTCCTGGGGATGCGCGCCACGCGGTCCGTCCTCCCGTGAAATGAATGGTCCCTCGACATGCAGTCCGGTGACGGCGCGGTTCACCGTTTCATCACGGGAGCGGGCCCGCTGGATCTCGGCAACAGATCGCAGCATCTGCTTCTGTGGTCCGGTGATAATGGTCGCCGTGTGCATGGCCGTACCGCGGGCGGCCATGGCGCGACAGATGGCGTCGATGTCTGGTTTGGAAAGCGCTTCGCTGCTGTAATCGTGCCCTTCTACCCCGTTAACCTGCATATCAACGAAACCAGGACTTATGATGAAGGCACCCGACCCTTCGTTCCCAGGTCCGCCCTGATCCCCGCTTCGTTCGACTGTCTGGATCCTATTGCCCCGGATCTCCAACGCAATTGGTTGTCCGTCGATTGCCGATACGCCATACCGCTTCATGTTCACCCGTTCTTTACCCTACGGCCCGAATCTTACAGCACCGCTCTACTGAATTTTTTACCTCGATATGTTATTATATCAAGGTATGGTATGTCCATGGGAAAACCACCAATTGCCAAAACGGGAGAGCGAAATAATGAGCCGAGCCGAAACCATCCGTGTGGCGGAACAGTTTGTCGAGGGAAAGCAGCAGGACTCCAATCGCTGCGAAGATGCGCTGTATATCGGTGACCAACTCTACGCAGTCGTTGACGGAGCGACGAACACTTCAGTCGCGTACGAAGACGGTATTTCCCCGGGACGGCTCGCTGCCGATACCCTGGTGAAGGCTCTCGGCGAGATGGATACCACCTTGTCGGCGCGGCGCGCGATGCGTTGGCTTGATGGACAGATTCTCCGTTGGTATCGCGAACATGACCTGGAGCGGGTTGTTGCCGACGATCCTTTTCAGCGCATCAGCGCCTCCATGGTGGTTTTTCACGCAGGCCGATCCGAGATTTGGCTTCTGGGAGATTGCCAGGCCCTGATTGACAGTGTCCACGTGACGAATCACAAGGCCGTGGACCTGCTGACAGAGGAAGTACGAGCCTTCATGATCGAGAGCGAACTCGCGCGAGGTGCGACTGTCGAGACACTGTTGCAGCACGACGCAGGACGGGCGGCGATTGATGACTTGATCCGCCGGCAACGGGTCTTTCAGAACCAAGTCAGAGGAACACGCTACGATTACTTCGTCCTCGACGGCTTCCTTCCTGAATCGTTCAATATGATCATCTACCCGGTGCCGGAAGGCGCCGAATCGGTTGTCCTGGCGAGCGACGGGTATCCTGAACTCTACCCAACGCTCGCGGCCACAGAGGCCGCACTACGTGAGGTGCTACACAACGATCCCTTGCTGTTTCGCCGTATGAAGGCAACGAAGGGCGTATACCCGGGAAGTCGGTCCTTTGATGACCGAGCATACCTGAGAATTCAACGATCAAGCGCAGCACGGGACGCCTTACATCCGTGACGCCGCTGCAGCGTCAAGAAAGATCGTGCATTCATCGTGGGTACGAAGGATAGAAGCCGGTCGTTCCGGTGATACAGGCAGTCGTTCTGAAAGGCAGTCGGCAACGGCGGCGGCTTTTCGCTCGTCAGGAACTGTGCACACGATGTGTCGGGCTGCCACGATCTGTCGAATCGACATTGTGATTGCCTGACGGGGTACCATATCCAACGATTCGAACCAACCCTCTCCCACCTGCTGGCGGCGGCAGGCATCATCCAGCTGGACCAGCAGGAAGGGGTCGGTGGTTTCGAAGTCAGCGGGGGGGTCGTTGAACGCGAGATGCCCGTTCTCACCGATTCCCACGAAAGCCACATTGATCTCGCCGGCGTCGTTAAGCAGATTGCTGATTCGTCGGCGTTCGGCCTCCGGATCAGACGCGGCGCCGTCGATGAAGTGTACGGTTCCCGGTGAGACGTGCTGGACGAACCGCTCCTGAAGGTACCGGACGAAGCTCGCCGGATGCTCGGTGGAGATTCCAACGTACTCATCGAGATGAAACATGGTGGTCCGGGACCAGTCGATCCCCTCCGCCTTGATCAAATGGCCCAGAAACCCAAGCTGCGAATTCCCGGTTGCAATCACGAACGTTGCAGAACCCCGTTCATCGAGGGCCGACCTCAGAATATCCGCAGCACGCGCCGCAGCCGCTCTCGACATCGCTTCCGTAGTTGGTTGAACATTGATGGTCATGATTTCCTCCGGGTGAATACCTCAACAGATTACGGAGACATAATAACATAACACGATAATATCGTCTATCGAAGGACCTCTCACATACGATCTCTCTCCCGACGGACCAACTCGCCAGCCTTCGCGCACACCTTGCGGAAGGCCTCGACGTACCGCTCGATGGCTGTGACGTCGTCGTGTTTGAACCAAGGGACAGAAAAAGCGATGCGGTCGATCCGCTCGGAAA
>SLTF01000407.1 GCA_007130025.1 Spirochaetales bacterium
TGAGGTACTGCACCAGGTTTGCAAACAGGTCAACCAGCTGGAGAATCAACACAAAGAACATCGTCCCTACCAGCAGCGCCGGGAGAAACGCTTTCATGATCATCAGGTCCAATCGGCTCATCGGCGAAACCGTACCACTGACACGGAAACTCCGGCAATCAAAATCACCAGATTGGGAGCCCACATCGCCAGAACCGGCGAAATCTCCGGCCTTTGAACCCCGAGGGTCTGTCCACCGATTAACATCGCCCAGTACGCAACCGAAACCAGCAAACCAACTCCAAACCCAACCGCACGTCCGCTTCGCCGCGTCGTGAGACCAATGGGAAAGGCAAAGAAGGCGAACACCACACAGGCAAGGGGAATCGCAAACTTCTTGTGGAACTCTATTTCGTAGATCTGAAGACTCCGATCAACAATTGGTCGCGCCGCATCACGCTCAATGGCATCGAGTCGCCGCTGTAGCTCCGGATACCACTCCCGAGACGTCGGTCTTCCCGTCTGGTACCGTTCCGTAAGAATGAGATACTCCTCAAGCAGTTCCTGCCGTCGGCGATCGATGGTACGGCGATGCTCGTTGCGCCGCTGCGCTAATTCAGCGCGCTTAACCAGGATTTCGCGATACACATCAACGGAGCTCATCTCGCGTGGACCGGGAGAGCGCAGCGATACCGCGATGTCGCGCAAAAGAATGTTATACTGCATCTCTTCGGCAGCGAGCCAGTCAAACTGTCCACGGTTGCGCGCATCGACGCGCTGGCTGAAGACGTTCGAAAGTTGAAGTGAGATAACGTCATCGGCTCCCCCGCCAAACTGCGCCCTTCCGGCGAGAATCACCCGCCGCGCGCCACGATCATCCTGTTCAATGATGATCAAGCGGTCAATCTCTCCCGCGTCAACGGCACCCGTTATCATCACGCTTTCCTGATATCGCGTGACGGCAAACGGTTCCAGCTCAAGTGCCGGGTTGGCGTACAGCAGCTCGCGGTAGAGAGCGCCAAAGTTTATCGTTCCCACCGGCAGGAAGTAGTCGTTCATGACGAAGGAAGTAAGCGACAAGAGAATACCCGCCCCAATTAACGGCAACGAAATTCGCGCCAGGGGGATACCCGCCGCCTTCACCGCAATGATCTCGTTGTCCGATGAGAGTCGGCCCACTGCCATCAACGCTCCAACGAGCGAGCCAAAGGGAAAGGAAAGCGCCACTATCGAGGGGAGGGAGAACCAGATCAGACGGACCACGTCAAAGAAGGCAACATCGCGAAGAAGAATATCCCTCGCCAGCAGCAGCATCTGATTCACAAAAAAAATGAAGAAGAAGAACAGAAACGCCACGAGAAAAGAGAGCAGATATTCGAAAAGGACGTACCGGGAAATCCGAAAAAATGAGCGCCGTCGCGGATAATTGAATCGTGGCTGGTTTGCTGATGTGTCCGTTAACGACGCCATTGCGCCTTCTTTTCGTGCACTGCTCGCGAGTCAGGCGCCGGTTGAGCCAAACCCACCGTGACCCCGAAGGGTGTCGGAAAGGGGTCCGGAATGAAACAGTGCCCGGGTAATGGGGGCAACGATAAGTTGCGCGATTCGGTCCCCGGGGTGAATCCGAAACGTTTCCTCTCCCAGGTTTACCAGAATGACCTGGATCTCTCCCCGGTAATCGCTATCGATGGTGCCCGGAGCATTCAAGACGGTTACGCCGAACCGGTCTGCAAGACCCGACCGAGGCCGTACCTGCGCTTCAAAGCCAACCGGCAACGCAATCCGAACTCCGGTTGGAACTCGTACCCGTTGCCGAGGAGGTATGTCGAGTGGTTCGCGCAGATGCGCCCTGAGGTCGGCTCCGGCGGCTCCGTCGGTTGCATAGACCGGTTCACACCCGTCTGCAGCCTCACACGCAACCCGCACGGATTCCGACGGGGCAATCACCGCCGGTGACCACCACGAGAGTCGCGACCCCGACCGTCACGTGGGCCGCGGTGGTCCTCCCGTACGTTGTCGTCGCTGCCTTCGTAAATCAGGCTGAGGTTCACCCGCCCCATCTTGTCGATCTCGATGATCTTCACGGGGACGGACTGGTTCATCTGCAATACGTCGGTAACCGACTCTACCCGATTTGGCGAGAGTTTCGAAATATGGCAGAGCCCTTCCTTGTTTGGCAGGAACTCAATAAAGGCACCAAAATCAACGATTCGCTTCACGACGCCGTCGTAGACCTTTCCGACCTCGGGCTCTTCGAGCAACGACATGAACGCATCTTTTGCCGCCTCTCCGGAGTCTTTGTCTTTGCAGTAGATCGTGACGCTTCCGCTGTCATCGATGTTTGTGTTGACACCGTACCGCTCGCTGATACCCTTGATGGTTTTACCTGAGGGCCCGATCAGCAGACCAATCCGCTCGACATCAACCTTGAAGCTGATGATTCGCGGGGCAAACTCCGACAGCTGCTCGCTCGGCTGATCGATCGCTTCGCCCATTTTGCTCAGGATGTGCATCCGGCCGCGGCGCGCCTGATCGAGCGCAACCTTCATCACGTCGGCGGTGACGTTCTTCACCTTGATATCCATCTGGAACGCGGTTATTCCGTCCTCGGTACCGGCAACCTTGAAGTCCATGTCGCCGAGGTGGTCTTCCTCTCCGAGGATGTCACTGAGGACCACCGCTTGGTCGCCCTCCTGGATCATTCCCATGGCAATACCGGCCACTGGTTTCTTGATGGGCACGCCCGCATTCATCAGCGCCAGGCTTGCACCACAAACGGTGGCCATTGATGACGATCCGTTCGACTCGAGAACTTCCGATACGATCCGAACGGTATAGGGAAAGTCCGCCTTGGTAGGAACGACCGCGGATACCGCGCGGTGCGCGAGATGGCCGTGACCGATCTCCCGTCGTCCGGTGCCGAGGCGTCCGGTTTCACCAACCGAAAACGGCGGGAAGTTGTAGTGCAGGAGAAAGTTTTCGCGGCGGTCGCCCTCGATGTCATCCATGATCTGTTCATCGTAGACGGTACCTAATGTGGTGATTGCCAGCGCCTGAGTTTCACCACGGGTGAAGAGCGCGGATCCGTGCGTGCGCTGCAGAATACCCACTTCACAGGCAATCGAACGAATGTCCTCCGGGCCCCGGCCGTCGGTACGCACCTTCCGCTCTAAAATGGACTTTCGCACCACTTCCTGCTCGAGATCATCCATCGCCTTGGAGAACAGCCCCTGCTGCGCTTCGGGAA
>SLTF01000239.1 GCA_007130025.1 Spirochaetales bacterium
ACGAATATCGTCACTTCGTGTATACTTGGATCGTATGCAGCCACTTGCCGAGCTGCGGAGCACGCTTCAACGACTCGCCGACGAAGAGCACTATCTGTTCTCCGCGTCAGACGTGCGGGCACTGTTTCCCGGGCAGTCCTACGACGCGTTTCGACGACTGTTGAGTAGAGCCGTTGACGCCGGGGTCCTCGAACGGGTTTGCCGCAGCATCTATATCGTTCCTCACGCCCCCTACCAACGCGGCTACGAGTTATTTCACGCCGCGGCCCGACTTCGTGCGGGAACGCTCACCTATATCAGCCTGGAGACCGCGCTCAGCGACGCAGGAATCATCTCCCAGGTTCCCGTTGGACGAATCACGTTGATGTCGAAAGGTCGAACCTCGATCGTATCGTGTGGTCGCTTCGGTGAGATCGAATTCCGTCACACCGATCGTGAGCCGAATCAAATTTCCGACGGTCTGGTCTATGATCCAGCATGCCGCCTCTGGCGGGCCAATCCCGAGCTCGCGCTTCGGGATCTGCAGGCGGTCGGGCGGTCGCTCGATCTTGTCGACTGGGAAGCGATGAATGAGCAGATTTGACGCCGTTGTTCAGGAGGCCCTGCGGGCGCGGCCCGACCTGATGTCGCTCCGCCCCGTAGTCGAGAAGGAACTACTCCACCACGATATCCTCCGCGAGATGGGACAGTCCGGGCTTCTGAGGGACCTTGTATTCATTGGCGGGACCTGTCTCCGACTCTGTTACGGGTCACCGCGACTGAGCGAGGACCTCGATTTCACCACATCGCTTGACCCGGACCGCGTACCCGAACATCTCTCCCGGCTGCGACAGACGCTGGAAACGTCACTCTACACGAAGTACCAGCTTCCAGTTGAAGTGAGTGAACCGAAACACGAAGCAGGACTTGTCAGAACGTGGAAGGTGAGAATCACCACCCGACCCGACCGCCCCCATCTCCCGGCGCAACGCATCCACATCGACGTACAGGCTCTCCCAGCTCGTGATGCCCAACCGATACTGCCACGCAATCCCTACCGCATCGAGATGGGGACCTCGGGGTTGATTCTTATGGCGGCTTCGCGGACGGAGATCCTCGCCGACAAACTGATTGCCATCGCCCTCCGCAGCAACCGCATCAAGTGGCGCGACCTGTGGGATATCGTGTGGCTGACCCAGCGCGACATCGCGGCATCGTCGCCCCTCCTGGCGCAGAAGGCGGCCGACCGTGGAGAGTCCGTCGCACGAATAGCGGAGCTAGTTTCAGAGCGAATTACCGCGGCTGCAGGCGACCAAGCCGGGTTTGTCGGCGAACTGGAGCGATTCCTTCCTGTAGGAGAACTCCGCGACGCGGCGCGTGATCCGCGGTACTGGGAGTACCTGATGAAACTGGTTCCCACCCTGGTGCCCGCCGAGTAACGGCCGCGGCGTCAGAGGTTTCCGCGGCCCGACGAGCGGTGTGCGGCCGGCAGGTCGTCGATCGTCCAGATCCGCACCACCTCGTAGGCGGGCTCTTCGTAGGGGTGGGCGGCGATGAGTGCCTCGATCACCGCGCGAACCGCTTCATCGGGGCAAATGGTCTCCACGCGCAGCTCAGGCACCGTCTCCACCGCGCCCACTGAGCCGATGAAGGGATCAGCGCCGGCGAGCGGGCGAAACTGCCCCATGCCCGCGGTCTGCCACGAGCAGCGGTCGTAGTTGCGGTGGCGCCCGGCGCCCGCCGCAAAGACCGCCTGCTTGACGGCTTCCGCCTGCTCGGCGGGGACGAAGAAGATGAGTTTATGCATGGGGGTTATTCTCCTTTCAGCGAACGCAGAAACCGCAGGTCGTCGTCGTCAGCAGCGCTTCGATCGGATCGGGCTTCCTTCAAACGGATCAGGTCATCCACCGACGCGACGAGAAAAGACAGGTCGGGTAGCTCAATGCGTCGTGCGTTCTTTCGCAGATGCATCGCGGGAATCGTCAGTTCAAACAGAAAGTCTACCTGGCTTGCAACGTCAATGTGGTCGATCGGAATTTCGGATGCGGGCTCACCTGCGAACGCGATGAAACTGACCGAACCGGGGTTCTCCCGTTCGATCCAGCTGCGGGCATGAGCCGTTGTTGAGCAGGCAGAGACGGACGCGTCGGACACCGCGGTGATCAAGCGATATCCCAGCTGGTACATGACGTCCACAACTCGGTCTACGTCCAACGAGCGGATCGCGAGGTCTATGTCGTGAGTGACTCGCGGGCTGTTATAGAGGCGTAGCGCGGTGCCGCCAATAACGACGAACTCAACGCCCTCCGCGACCAGGTTCGTCAGCAGCTCTTTGTGCGTCATCTCGCCGACTCCTTCGGAACGCGGCTCTCAGTCGAATACGGCCGTACTCAGGGTTGAGCTCGAGAAGGCTTCGCGACTCACGCTCCGCGAGGTCGAGCACCGCCTCCCGTCGCTGCCCTGACAGGAGCGTGATCCGGTTCCGACGCGAGTGGTGTGTCTCGTGACCCGGAACTTCATGCGCCATGACCGCCTCCGTGCTATACAGTATACCGTGTTCGGGTCTCGCCGGTGGAGCCCCAACCTGCCACGACCGCGCACCGGTTGGCCTCCGCGAGGAGCCGGATCCCTTCGGCCAGTGCCGCGTCCAGTCGGTCGTCCCGGGTGAAGTGAGGCTCGAGGAACAGCCCCCGTACCTCGAAGCGGCCGGAAGCCCGTACCGCCTTGGCATCGATCCGACCGATGAGCTCATCGCCCCACAGAATCGGCAGGCAGTAGTACCCGTAGGTTCGCTTCGCCGCCGGAAGGTAACACTCGATCTGGTATTGGAACCCAACCAGATCAAACGTGCGGCTGCGGTCGATGACGGCGTGGTCGAAGGGTGACAGAAAACGGATCGCCTTTTTCGGAAGGCGGGACGGCAGTTCGTCGAGTGCTCCCGGCAGGGTGTACCAAATCCGGCCGTTACACAGCACCGGCTCGAGGAACCCGTCGTGGACCAGCCCGTCTATTGCGGCGAGTATACCCTCTCTCAGCGGCTGCTTCACCCACTGTCCCGCCGTCCGGCACGCGGTGGTGATGTGGCGCGCCGTAGCGATGCCGAATCCCCGGATCGCGCGGAGCACCAGATGGCGGTGCCATTCGTGCGGCGACGGCATCGTGGTGTCGGTGTCCGCGGGGAGCACGTGCTCGGGCAGATCGTAAACCTTCTGAAACCCCTCGCGGTACGCGATCAACAG
>SLTF01000015.1 GCA_007130025.1 Spirochaetales bacterium
ATGGAGAGCTGGAGCCGCGGCGACAGCGTACGCATGAGCGTCAACGAGAACTACTGGGGACCGGTCCCGCAGATCCCCAACCTGGTCTTCAACTTCATCCCGGAAGAGTCGGCCCGGATCGTGGCGCTTGAGACCGGCGAAGCGGACGCCATCATGGCCGTTCCCCCGCAGGACGTCGCCCGTCTGCAGCAGAACCCGGACATTGACGTGGTCTTCCAGACCACCGTCCGGACCATCTACATCAGCTTCAACAACATCCGCGCGCCCTTCACCGACCAGCGGGTTCGCCATGCGCTGAACTACGCGATCGACAAGCAGGCCATCGTTGACTCGATCTTCGAGGGCAACGCCTTTGTCGCCGACGCACCCATTGTTGACGCGGTCTTTGGCCACACTACGGTTGGACCCTACGAGTTCAATCCCGAGCGTGCCCGCGAACTGCTCGCCGAAGCGGGATTCCCCAACGGCTTCAGCATGGTCCTGCATCACCCCACCGGCCGCTATCCGCTTGATGCAACGGTTGCCCAGGCGGTTCAGTCCATGCTTGCCGACGTCGGCGTGAACGCCACCCTTGAGACCCGCGAGTGGTCGGCCTACCTGCAGTTTACCTCGCAGCCGCCGGATCGCGCCGAGTACGACTCGTTCATGCTCGGGTGGGGAACGGTGACCCTCGATGCCGACTACGGTCTCTTCGCCCTGCTGCACACCCGACAGTGGAACCCCAACGGCAACAACCGCGGTTTCTACTCCAACCCGCGCGTAGACGAGCTGCTCGATGCGGCCCGCATTGAGACCAATCCGGATCGCCGCCGCACCATGTATCATGAAGCGGTTGAGCTGATCTGGAGCGACGCGCCGTGGATCTACCTTTACAACGCCGGACAGATCAACGCCGTGCGGTCCAACGTACAGGGCCTGATTCACCACCCGCTCGAGAACCTGAGCGCCTGGGCGGCTTCGTTCCGCTGATTCACTACACGTACGGTTCGGCCCCCTTCCCCGTGGGAAGGGGGCTTTTTCCGGCCTGGGGGCCGGGACGCCGCAGCGCGCTCGATGTTCGAGGGTGGTGCGGCATCACGATACGCGGGAGATTCTTTCCTTGTACCAATACATCGCACGACGGCTGATGCTCGCCATTCCGGTGGTCATTGGCGTTTCCATCATTGTATTTTCCCTGGTCCGGCTGATTCCCGGTGACCCCGCGCGGGCCATGGCGGGCGTCAACGCCACTCCGGAGTTCATCGAGGCGGTGCGGGTCCGTCACGCGCTCGACCAGCCCATTCCCATCCAGTACGCCCGCTTTGTGGTACGGTTTCTGCAGGGCGACCTCGGGAACTCCATCTTCAGCGGACGGCCGGTCACCACCGAGATTGGAGAGCGCTTTCCCCGGACGCTGATCCTTGCCACGGTGGCACTGTTGATCGCCACGACGCTCGGGGTAACGGCCGGCATCATTTCGGCCACGCGCCGGAACTCGCTGTTCGACAATGCGAGCATGCTCGTTGCGCTGGTGGGGGTGGCGGCGCCGGTCTTCTGGATGGCGCTGATGCTGCAACTGCTCTTTGCGGTTCAGCTTCGCATGCTGCCGGCAACCGGGATCGGTACGATCCGCCATCTGGTATTGCCGAGCATCACCCTGGGAACCGCGAGCGCCGCCCTGATGGCGCGCATTACCCGCTCGAGCATGCTCGACGTGCTGCGGCAGGACTTCATCACCACGGCACGCGCCAAGGGCCTCGACGAGCGGCTGGTCATCTACAAGCACGCGCTGAAAAACGCGCTCATTCCGGTGGTGACCGTGCTGGGACTGCAGTTTGGCATCCTCCTCGGCGGCGCGGTGCTCACCGAAACGGTCTTCGCCTGGCCCGGTGTCGGCAGGCTTCTGGTCGATGCCATCCTGCGCCGCGACTATCCCGTTGTCCAGGGCACGGTCATGCTGCTCGCGCTGCTCTTCGTGCTGATCAACCTGGTGGTGGACATCATCTACGCCTTTCTCGATCCACGTATCCACTATCTTTCCGGAAGGGGGGAGTAGCCGATGGCAACCGAAGAAACCCGGACCGACGCCCCGTCCCCACGTGCAAAAACCAGCGAGTTTCGCGAGGTCATGCGCCATCTGGTACGAAACCGCGCCGCGGTGGTTGGCCTGTGCATCATCGGCGGCTTTGTCCTGGTATCGCTCTTTGCCCCGCTGTTTGCGACGCATGATCCTCTGCGAATCAATCTGGGAAACCGCCTCAAACCGCCGAGCAGTGAACACTTTCTGGGAACCGACGAGCTCGGTCGCGATCTGTTCAGCCGCATGCTCTACGGCGGACGCATCTCGCTCAACATCGGAATTATCTCCGTCTTCATCGGCGTAGTGATCGGTGTTCCAATTGGGGCGGTGAGCGGCTACTTCGGCGGCAAGCTTGACATGTTCACCCAGCGAATCATCGACATCATGATCGCCTTTCCCGGCATCCTGCTGGCAATTGTGGTGGTAACCGTGCTCGGCGTGGGAGTGGAGAACGTGATGATTGCAACCGGGATCGCGAGCGTGCCCATCTATGCGCGGCTGGTTCGCGGCTCGGTGCTCGCAATCAAGGAGCAGAGCTACGTCACCGCTGCTCACGCGGCAGGGCTTGGCGACATGCGCATCATCTTTCGCCAGATCCTTCCAAACTGCCTCGCCCCCATCATCGTGCAGAGCACCTTTCAGATTGCAACGTCAATCCTCTGGGCCGCGGGCCTCGGTTTCCTGGGGCTGGGAGCGCAGGCACCCACCCCCGAATGGGGTGCCATCCTCAGCAACGGTCGCGCCTACATCCGCACGGCCCACCACGTTACCACCTATCCCGGCCTGGCCATTCTGCTGATGGTGCTGGGGTTCAATCTGGTGGGAGACGGCCTGCGCGACGCGCTTGACCCCAAAACCCGGTAGTAAAAAAAGGACGGTGAATGGACCACTTACTGCAAATCCGGAACCTGCGGACCAGTTTTCGAACCGAAGACGGAACGGTCCGTGCGGTTGACGATGTTTCATTTAATATCCGTGCGGGCGAGGTAGTCGGCCTGGTGGGAGAAAGCGGGTGCGGCAAGACCGCCGTCTCCCTGAGCATTCTGCAACTGCTGCCGACGCCACCGGCGGTGATCGAAGGCGGGGAGATCCAGTTTGGGGATCGCGACCTTCTGCAACTCAACCCGGCACAGATCCGCAAGATTCGCGGCAACGA
>SLTF01000174.1 GCA_007130025.1 Spirochaetales bacterium
AGATGTCGACCACCCGAAAGCCCGCGTAGTGCGGCATCTGCACCGTCACCGCCTGGCCGTGCCGCGAGAGATTGGCCACCACGAGGACCGCTTCCGCTTCGAAGCTGCGCACGAAGGTGAGAACGCTCGGGTTGTCGGAGCGCAGGGACTCGATCGCGCCGCGGCCGAAGGCCTGGAACTGCTTGCGTACCCCGAGGGTGCGGCGCATGAACCAGAACAGCGACGACAGGTTGCGGCTCTGGTTCTCCACGTTGACCGTCGAGTAGTGGTACTCGGAGTCCACGATGACCGGCAGGTAGAGCCGCTGCGGATTGGCCTCGGAGAAGCCCGCGTTGCGGTCGGGACTCCACTGCATCGGCGTGCGAACTCCGTCGCGGTCGCCGAGGTAGTAGTTGTCGCCCATACCGATCTCGTCGCCGTAATAGAGAATGGGCGTTCCCGGAAGCGAGAAGAGCAGGCAGTTGAGCAGCTCAATCCGGCGGCGGTTGTTGTCCAGCAGCGGGGCGAGGCGTCGGCGGATGCCGACGTTGATGCGCGCGCGCGGATCCTGCGCGTAGGCGCGGTACATGTAGTCGCGCTCCTGGTCGGTCACCATCTCCAGCGTGAGCTCGTCGTGGTTCCGCAGGAACATACCCCACTGGCAGTTCTCGGGGATGTTCATGCTCTGCTCGAGCATGTCGATCACCGGGAACCGGTCTTCGGTGCGCAGCGCCATGAAGAGACGGGGCATGATGGGGAAGTGGAAGCACATGTGACACTCATCGCCGTCACCAAAGTAGGCCGCCGCGTCCTCGGGCCACTGGTTGGCCTCGGCCAGCAGCATGCGGCCGGGAAACTTCTCGTCCATGCGTGAGCGAAGCGCCTTCAGGAACTCGTGAGTCTCGGGGAGGTTTTCGCAGTTGGTATCCTCGCGCTCGAACAGGTAGGGCACCGCGTCAAGACGCATGCCGTCGACGCCCATCTCAAACCAGAAGTCGAGCACCGTGAAGATCTCTTCGCACACCCGCGGGTTGTCGAAGTTGAGGTCGGGCTGATGGTGGTAGAACCGGTGCCAGTAATACTGACCGGCCACCGGATCCCACGACCAGTTGGACGCCTCGGAGTCGGTGAAGATGATGCGGGCGTCTTCGTACTTCTCCGGCTTATCGGTCCAGACGTAGTAGTCGCGGTGCACCGAACCAGGTTTCGCACGGCGGGCGCGCTGGAACCACTTGTGCTGGTCGGAGGTGTGGTTGATGACCAGCTCGGTGATGATGCGGATCCCGCGGCGGTGCGCTTCGCGCAGCAGTTTGCGGAAATCCGAGAGGGTGCCGTAATGCGCGTTGATGTTGTAGTAATCGGCGATGTCGTAGCCGTCGTCGAGGAGCGGTGAGGGGTAGAAGGGAAGCAGCCAGATGGCCGAAACGCCGAGCTCCTGCAGGTAGTCCAGCTTCTGAATGACGCCCGGGATGTCCCCGATGCCGTCGTTATTGCTGTCAAAAAACGATTTGATGTGCAGTTCGTAGATGACCGCGTCTTTATACCACAGCGGGTCTTCCGCCATCACCGATACGGTGCGGGTCTGTTTTTTTGCCATGCGTTCTCCAGATCACAAAAAGTAGTCGAAGTCGTTCTCGCGCCGCAGCTTCCGTCGCACGGTAAAGATGTGCGCCGGCATGGTGTGCGGGTCGAGCTCGACGTAATTGGTGGCACCGCGCCAGATGTAGCGCTCTCCGGTCAGGCCGTCTTCCACCAGGTACTGTTCATCATGGTCCAACTGCAGAAAACCAACCGGCAGGGTCACCCACCCCGACTGGCGATGATGGGTGTCCAGCGAGACCACCGTGACGGTGTGGTTGTCGCCGTCATCGCTGCGTTTGGCGTAGGCGATGATCGCCTCGTTGTCGCTGCCGCACAGCTCGATGTTGCGCGTGTTCTGCAGCGACCGGTTCTGCCGTCGAATGAGATTGATGCGCGTCATCAGCGGTCGAAGCGAATCGCCGGTGAGATCCCACTGCTTGATCTCGTACTTCTCCGAATTGAAGTACTCCTCCTTGCCGTTGACCGCCTGCGCCTCGCACAGCTCATAGGCTGGACCATAGACACCGAAGTTTGAGGAAAGAGTCGCGGCGAGCACGAGCCGAATGACGAATGCCGGCCGGCCACCGTACTGCAGCTGCTCCGGCAGGATGTCGGGCGTGTTGGGCCAGAAGTTGGGGCGGAAGTATTCGGCGAGCTCGGTGCGGGTGAGCTCGGTGATGTACTGCTCGAGCTCATGGCGGCTGGTACGCCAGGTGAAGTAGGTGTAGCTCTGGTTGAAGCCCACCTTCGCCAGCCGCGCCATCACCTTGGGGCGGGTAAACGCCTCGGCGAGGAAAATGAGGTCGGGGTACTTGCTGCGCGTCTCGGCGATCAACCACTGCCAGAAGGCGAAGGGTTTGGTGTGCGGGTTGTCCACCCGGAAGGTGCGAATGCCCTGCTTTGCCCAGTAGAGCACCACGCGCTTCAGCTCGTTCCAGAGTCCTTTCCAGTCGTCGGATTCGAAGTTGAGCGGCAGGATGTCCTGATACTTCTTGGGCGGATTCTCCGCGTACTGGACCGTTCCGTCCGGCCGCCAGTTGAACCAGGCCGGGTGCTCCTTCACGTAGGGATGATCGGGCGCGCACTGGAAGGCCATGTCCATGGCGATTTCCAGCCCCAGGTCGTGCGCCTCCTTGATGAGGGCGCGAAACTCCTTCAGCGAGCCGAGCTCGGGGTGGATGTCGGTGTGCCCGCCCTCGGCGGCACCAATGGCCCACGGGCTGCCCGGGTCATCCGCCAGCGCGGTGGTAGCGTTATTGCGTCCCTTGCGGTGCGCGACGCCAACGGGGTGGATGGGCGGAAAGTAGACGATGTCGAAGCCCATCTCAGCGATCTCGGGCAGCCAACGCCGGCAGTCGGCGAAGGTGCCATGAGTCCCGTCGCCCGCCGCCGACCGCGGAAAGAACTCGTACCACGAGCTGAACAGCGCACGGCCACGATCCACCGCCACCCGAAGCTCGGGTTCGAAGACCGTCGCCCGCGACCGATCCGGCCACGTCTGCACCGCAGCGGTGAGCTCCTCGCTGACCGCGAGCTCCACCGCCCGCGCCACCCGCACCTCGGGGTGCAGGCCTTCGCTCTTGCTCGCGGGGCTCCCGCTCCCCGCGCTCGTGCTCCCGGCGCCGGCGTCGGTCAGCTGTGCGGCCCATGGCTCGATGCGCGCCGACGCTTCGGCTCCCTCGGCCGCCCCCCGAGCGCTGCTACTCGCACTCGTGGGGCCGGTGCTCGCCGCGGCCTTTGCCCGCGCGGCCGCCTCCTGCAGCATCCGCGCGCCAATCAGCAGCTCGACGCCCACGTTCTGGCCGGCCTGGTACTTCTTCACGAGATCGGCCTGCCAGGTGTCAAAGTGGTCAACCCACGCGCGAACGGTGTAGCGATAGTCACCGAGTTCGGTTACCGGGAAGCGCGCTTCCCACTCATCGTTGGTGCGGTCTTCCATGGGGAGGATCTGCCAGCCGTCGTCCGCGGGGGCGCGGTAGAGCAGCTCCACGCGAATGTGATCGTGGCCATCGGTGAAAACATGGGCGTGTACAAGGACGGTCTCGCCGATTGCGCGCTTGATGGGAAAGGCGCCGCAGTCGACATTCGGACGGATAGTGTCGATGACAACTCGGACGTCGCCATGTCGGAGGGTTGTATCAGGCATACCTCTCCATCATAGGGGAAGGAGACCGGGAGGGCAAGCGCCGATCAGGAGCGGTGCCGGCCGTCGCCGTCGCACTGATGTCCGGAGTCGCACCGGTGGTCGCAGAAAAAACCCCGTCGAAGTGACGGGGTTAATCGGTTGTGCCCAAGTGGACTCGAACCACCGGCCTTTAGATCCGCAATCTAACGCTCTATCCAACTGAGCTATGGGCACATATCTGGTCGATCCCGCGATCAATCGCCGAATCGTTCCAACGGAGAGGGAGGGATTCGAACCCTCGGTACCCGGGTAGGGTACAACTCCTTAGCAGGGAGCCCGATTCGGCCACTCTCGCACCTCTCCAATCACCGTCTCGCGGAGAGAGTGGGATTCGAACCCACGGAACCTTGCGGTTCAACGGTTTTCAAGACCGCCTCCTTAAACCACTCGGACACCTCTCCCAGCAGCGCTTGGGTCTTCCACTATAGCCACCGCGTGAGAAAATGTCAATTGCGGGTCACGGATTCGCCCCCAAACGGGTCGGCGAGTCGGTGGGTCGGCGGCGGGCACCCTGCGGGCAAGCCGCGAACAAACCGCGCGTTTATATTGGTTAACTGTCTAGCGCACCTAGACAGTTAACCCATACACATCACCCTTTCATCCCCGCATCCCCACATCCGGTCGCAGAAGCGCGCGCAACCACGGGCGCACGGGCGCGGGGGCTTATTTGGGAAGGAGGTCGTCGTTGAGAGCGGGATAGCCAAAGCGGCTCAGGTATTCGCGGACAACCCGAAGGTCGCGCTCCTGAATCTGGTCGGCAAACTCATCCAGAAAAAAGCGGTCGAAGCGGACACCGGAGTAGAGCAGCCAGTGCGCTTTGTTGATACGAACACGGCCGCGCTGGATCAGCCACTGATTGCCGGTGCGAAGCCCGCGCTCCACCGACTGGTCTCCCAGTCGACGATACACGTGATAGGTGTCAACGTGAGCCTGCAACAGCGCCTGCGTCTGGGCGGGGCTCAGGGACTGGGGATCCCCCAGAGGGTTATAGATGGCGATGGTCTCTCCCGGAGAGATGAAATCGGGGTCGGGAAACTCTGCCATGTTCAGCACGTAGAGATCGGGCCACAGCTTGGAGAACCCCCAGTACTCACCGGCGAGCTCGTAGAAGGTATCACCTTGCTGCACGGTATGACCGGCAATGCGGTTCCGCTGGGGAACGCCGGGATCCACGGTCGGCGTTGCCGGCGGAGCTGGTGTGGGTGCCGGGGTCGGCGCTGGAGCAGGCTGCGGAGCGGGGACGGGAGTCACCACCACGGGCGCATCGGGCTGAACGCCGCGCCGCGGAAGCCAGCCGGCAACCGACGGCAGAAAAGACGGAAACGCAATCAGCACCAGCAGGCAGGCCAGATTGAAGATCGCCAGGATCACAATGATAATGAGGATGTTGCGCTTGCCAATTCGAATATCTTCTGCTGCCATCGTGTTTGCCCCTATTATAGTACTTTTCGTCCGGTTTTGCTCCGAACTTCACCGTTGGCGCGCACTTCAGCCCGCGCGCCTCAGCCCATCCGCTGCCCATCCCACCGCAACAGCAGCCACTTCAGAAACGGAACATAGCGCTCCCACGCGCCGCTTCCGTATCCGCCCGCGGTCAGATAGGCGCGCGGCATCCCAAGCTCCTCGAGAAACCCATAGAGCATCAGGTCGCGCTCGTACAGCTCCTCCGCGGTGAGCTTAAGCACCGCGGTCGAGGGCAACTCGTCGTGTTCCCACGGGTCAACCCCGGAGAGGACCACCACGATGTCCGGCCGTGGCGCTTCGGCGGCGAGCCGGTCCAGACCCGCGCGCAGCAGGCGGTTATAGTCGCGCGCCTGATCCTCCTCCACCGGGATGTCGATGTCGCTGGGGGTGAAGTGCGGATTGAGCGAACCGTCGGGCAGACGCTCAGGACCGTCGAGCGGCCAGCCGTGCGCCATGTGGATGCTCAACGTGGTGATGCTCGGATCGCCGGCGGTCAGGCAGGCGGTGCCGTCACCCTTATGACAGTCCACGTCAATGATCCACGCCGTCCTGATCGCCCCCGCCCGCTGCAGCATGCGAAGCGAAACCACCGCGTCGTTCACCAGGCAGAAGCCCGTGCCGGCCTCAGCCCGGGCGTGGTGCGTACCACCGCCCAGAAAGAAACAGACGCCGCCCTTGAGCGCAACGCGACACGCCTGATGAACCCCAGCCACGTAGCGAAGCGTCACCTCGCGCAGCTCGCTCAGCGGCCGCGTCGCAATGGAGGGATCGTAGCGATGGTAGGCCCCCTTCTCGTCAATCAGCTCAAAGGCCGCCATCAGCGCACGCTCGAGGCCGTCACCGTAGAGCCGATCCACATAGGCGCGATCGTGCGCAAGGGCGAGCTCGTCGCGACCGATGGGCGCGTAGTCGGGTCCGATTACGTATCGGTCAAACCGTTGCCCAACCTCGGGGTCCTCGCGCAGTGCAGAGACAATCTTTCGGTTCTTGTCGGCGGAAATGGGAAGCAGCACACCGTAGTCGCGAAACGGAGGCCGAAGGTGTTCATCGTAGAGAATCATGTGCGTACTCTACCCGAAACCGCGTCTTCCATCTATAAAGCTGAGGATCGGCGGCTGCTACGCCTTTCTCAACAGAATCGCAATCAGCTCTTCGAGACCTTCTTTCGTATAGTAATCGATCTGAATACGACCGCGTTCGTTGTCTCCTTGAATGACAACCTTGCCGCCAAGCTGGTCGATCAACTGCCTCTCCACATCGCGCAGCTCGGCTGAGCGATCATCGGGCTTGGCCGATTTCTTTCGCGACGTGGCGCTGCCCGTGCCTGCGTCGGCGCCCCCGTCGTCGGAGCCGCCCTCGTCGGAATCGCCCCCCGCCTCAGCCGCTGCGCGCGCGGCCAGGATGGGGTTCAACACCTGGTCGAACGCCGCATCGCCGAGTTTGGCCGAGAGGCCCTTCGCGATCTGCTCGGTGTCGCGCACCGAAAGAGTATTACTCTTGATCAGCTCGAACAGCCGCTCTCGGTGCGCTTCGTTCTCAATACCGGCAAGGGTACGCGCATGGCTGCCGCTGATGGTACCACTGGCCACGTCGGCCTGCATCGCCTCAGGAAGCTTCAGCATCCGCAGCGCGTTCGCGATCACGGAACGACTCCGGTTCAGCAGGGTGGCAACCTCTTCCTGTGAGTAGCCCGTCTGCCGCATCAACTCGTGGTAGGCCTGCGCCTCCTCTATCGGGTTGAGATCAAGACGCTGGACGTTCTCGATCAGCGCGATCTCGAGCTTCTCGCGACTGCTGTAGTTGCCGAGGATGACCGGCACCGTCTTGAGCTGCGCAATCTGCGCTGCACGATAGCGCCGCTCGCCGGCGATGATCATCACCGTGCCGTCGGCCTGCCGCTCACCGATGATCGGCTGAATGATGCCGCGCTGCCGCACCGACTCGGTGAGCTCCTCCATCGCCTCAGGCGGGAAGGTCTTCCGCGGCTGGTCCGGGTTGGGACGGACGTTTTCAATGGGAACGGAGTGAACGACCGCGTCGTTCGTGTCTCCTTCGATCAGGGCGCCAAGCCCCTTCCCCAGTCGGCGATTAGCCACGGCTTATGACCTCCTCGGCGAGCTTCCGGTAGCTCTGCGCTCCGATACAATCCGCATCGTACTGATTGACCGGGACCCCGTGGGACGGCGCCTCCGAGAGACGAACGTTGCGAGGAATGATGGTACGAAACACCTTCTTGCCGAAGTACCCCACCACTTCCTGGACCACGTCCTGCGCGAGGCGGGTGCGCGAATCGTACATCGTAAACAGGATACCCAGAATGCCCAGCGACGGATTGTACCCCGCCTGCACCTTCTTGATGCTCTGCAGCAGCTGCGTCAGACCCTCCATGGCGAAGTACTCGCACTGCAGGGGAATCAGCACCTGGTCCGCGGCCACCAGGCCGTTGAGCGTCAGAATGCCCAGAGACGGAGGACAGTCGATGAACAGATAGTCGTAGTCGGGTTTCACGTCGGCAAGGGCGCGCTTGAGGTACTGTTCGCGCTGCGCCTCGTGAACCAGCTCCACGGTGGCGCCGGTCAGATTGATGCTGGAAGGAATGACCGAAAGGTTTTCCACGCTGGTCGTGCGCACCACCTCCCGCGCTCGCGCCTCGCCGGTGAGCACCTCGTAGGAACCGATACCGTCGGTCTTCACCCCCACTGCGCTCGAGAGGTTTCCCTGCGGATCGAAGTCCACCAGCAGCACGCGCTTTCCCGCCTCAGCGAGGTAGGCACCGAGGTTAGCCGCGGTGGTGGTTTTTCCGACCCCACCCTTCTGGTTGGCGAATACGACCGTCGTTCCCATGATGTTCGGCAGCAGTATAGAGGAAAACCGCCCCGCTGTCATGTCGGATATCGTCGCGAATGGCAGGGCGAAAAAAAGCTTCAGGACAGCCGGAAAAGCGACGACACTAGCACAAGGAAGGAAGCCGCTCCAGGGGTTGGAAGCACAACTGGCGGTGTCACGATAACCTTTTGAAGGAAAGGTTGAAATTTATACATAATCTGTTAGATTATGATGGTGGGCCGGGATCATTGAGGTATTTCATCAAACGTCGTAGGGCCGGGTAAATGCAAAAAAAGGCTTCCGCCGCTGCCGAGACGCACGCCCCGGCACGCGCCTTCATCGCCAGTCTCCCCAAAACCGAGATTCACCTGCATATCGAGGGGCTGGTCAGCGTCGACTCCATCTGGTCCCTCATCAAGAAGCACCGCCTCGATCTGGGAATCGGATCAAAGGAAGAGCTGAAGAAGCGCTTCCACGTCACAAGCCTGACCGAGTTCATCGATCTCTTCATTAACATCATCCAGGCCTGCTTCCTGACCGAGGACGACCTCACCTATCTGGTGGACGACGCGCGCCACTACCTGAGCCGCAACAATATCCGCTACGCGGAGATCTTCTTCGCACCAACCAAGCTGATCAAGAACGGCCTGGACTTCGACCGGATGGTCGACCGTCTCGACGAGGGAGCTATCCAGCTGCGGACCGAAGGCATAGACGTTCGATACATCGTTGACGTCTCGCGCGGCTTCGGCCTCGAGAACGCAATGCGGAACCTCGATCTTACCCTCGCTCACCCCACCCCCAACGTTATCGGACTCGGCCTCGGTGGCGCGGAGCAGACCGGCCCCGCGAAGGACTACCAGGCGGTGTTTGAAAAAGCACTCAAGGCGGGGTTGAAGGTGGTTGCCCACGCCGGCGAGGACGTCGGACCGGACTCAATCTGGGACACCATCGATATCCTTGGCGCCCAGCGGATTGGCCACGGTATCAGCGCCATCCAGGACAAGAAGCTCATGACCGAGCTGAAGGAACGCGGTATCCCACTGGAGATCTGTCCCACCAGCAACCTCTTCACCCAGAAGTACGCAAAGACGCTGGCGGAACACCCCATCCGCGCCTTCTTCGACCACGGCATGTATGTCACCATCAACACCGACGACCCGACCCTATTCGGCGTTGACCTGAACGACGAATACTCCCGCCTTCTGGAATCGGGGATCTTCACCATTGGTGAACTGCTGCAGATCCTGAAGAACGGCGTCTTCGCCACCTTCCTCCCCAAGAAGCGCCAGACCGAAATCTGGAACGAAATCGTCGCGGTTGTCAAACAAAGCGACTACGCGGCGGACCTTCCCAAGTAATCGCTCCACGGGCCGCATCGGCCGCAATCTCCCGGATCCGATCAACCAGCACCATCTCGCACACCAGCCGCATGCTCACCGCGGTTCCAAACTGCTCCTCTTCCACCCGGGCCCCGGCAGCGTGCACCACGTGGTTCGCTCCCGGATGGTCCGCGCGCACCGCTTCAATCCCGGGACGAACCTCAGAGAGGTCGGCAATCGGGCGCAGGGTGGAGATGAATCGGGAGTTTCGAACGGTGATTTCAGCGGTTGCAGGAGATTTCAGTCGCAAAAGCGGTTCGGTCACCGGCAAATCCTCCGGGTATCGGGTGGTTATCTGGCGAGTGTTCCAAAGCCTGTGTATTTTTGCCTGGCTCACCGTTCGCCGAACCGCACGACACGCCGCAGCCCCCGGAGGAACGCCTCACGCCGCAGCCGACTGTTTCACGTGAAACATTGCCGCCCGGGATCGCCCGCAAACGGAGCCCGCGCCCCGGGAGTTAAGCCCTGAGCCCGCGGGTGCACCCCCTGCGAGCAGTCGCCAGCGAGGCCGCGCCATTGTTTCACGTGAAACATTGCCCAACCGAGAGCGCCCCGAGCGGGCTCCCCACACGAGCCGCGCGCCGCGAGCCAGAACCCCAGAGCAGAAGCCCCGCGAGCCGACGTCCGGGGGCCTACTCGTCGTCGTTTTCGGCGCGGCCGATGCCGACCACGTAGTCGGGGCGGTCGATGTTGACCACGCGGACACCCGAGGCGGTGCGGGACTGGACGGTGATCTCGCTCACTTTGAGCTTCACGGTGCTGCCCTGGGAGGTGATCACGATGACCTCGTCGTCTTCCCGAATCGGGATCACGGCAACGAGTTCGCCGGTCTTGTCCGACAACGAGTAGGCAATCTGACCGCGGGTGCCGCGTCCGTGCGGGTTGAAGTCGTCGAAGTTGGTGCGCTTGCCGTGGCCGTACTCGGTGATGAAGAGCAGCGACTCGTCCGGTGTGACCGCAACCACGCCCGCGAGCTCGTCGGCGTCTGCCAGGCGGATGCCCTGCACACCGCGGGTTGCGCGGCCCATGACGCGGACGCTCTCTTCGTCAATGCGCAGACCGTTGCCCCGGCGGGTCACCAGCATCACGTCGCCGTTCCCGTCGGTCAGCAGCGCCTTGATGAGGCGGTCGTTGTCGTCGAGGTTGATCGCGGTGATGCCGCGGGTCTTGGCGTTGGAGAAGTCCGAAAGCCGCGCCTTCTTGACCACGCCGCGCGCCGTTCCCATGAAGAGGTACTTCTCGGACGAGAACTCGGGGAACCGGACCACCGCGGTGATCTCTTCGTTGGCGGAGATCGAGAGGATGCCGCGCACGTGCTGTCCGCGGGCGGCGCGGGAGGCTTCGGGGATTTCGTGCACCTTCAGCCAGTACGCCTTGCCCTCGCTGGTGGCAAAGAGGATGTAGTCGTGGGTCGAGCCCACAAAGAGGTGCTGGATGAAGTCGTCCTCCATCAGATTGGAAGAGGAAGAGCCCTTCCCGCCTCGGCCCTGAAGGCGGTAGGCGCTCAACGGCACGCGCTTCATGTAGCCGCGATGCGAGATCAGGACCACCATGTCCTCTTTCTGGATCAGGTCCTCGATGTCAATCGCCTCGATCTCGTCGGCCACAATCTCGGTGCGCCGGTCGTCTCCGTACTTGTCGGATATTTCGGTGGTTTCCTGCTTCACCACGCCGAGGATCTTCTCCTCGCTGGCCAGCAGGGCGCGCAGTTCCGCGATCAGGGCGCGAACCTCGGCGAGCTCATCGACAATCTTCTGCGTCTCCAGGCTGGTCAGCTTCTGCAGCCGCATGTCCAGAATGGCCTGCGCCTGGATCTGGGAGAGCGCAAACTTCTCCATCAGGGCGATGCGCGCCGTCTCGACGTCGGCAGACTCCTTGATGGTCTTGATCACCTCGTCGATATTGTCCAGCGCGATCTTCAACCCTTCCAGGATGTGCTCGCGCTCCTCGGCCTTGCGCAGGTCAAATTTGGTGCGGCGGATCACCACCTCGCGACGATGAGCGATGAAGTGCTCGATGGTCTCCTTGAGCGGGAGGAGCTTGGGCCGGCCGTTCACCAGCGCCAGGGCGTTGATGTTGAAGTTGATCTGCAGCTGCGTATGGGTGAAGAGCTGGTTCAGGATGATCTTGGGACTCACACCCTTCTTCAGCTCGATCACAATCCGCATGCCGTTACGGTCGGACTCATCGCGCAGGTCGGTGATGCCGTCGATCTTGCGGTCGCGAACCAGGTCTGCAATGCGGGTGATCAACGTCGCCTTGTTGACCAGGTAGGGGATCTCGTGGATGAGGATGACGTCCTTCCCCGCCTTGGTCGACTCGATCGAGAAGCGCGCGCGCACCACCACCCGGCCGCGGCCGGTCTCGAAGGCGTCGCGGACGCCACGGCGTCCGTAGATGATGCCGCCGGTGGGAAAGTCGGGTCCCTTGATGTGCTGCATCAGCTCGCCGAGCTCGATCTCGGGGTTGTCGATCACCGCCGCAATCGCCGCGGCTACCTCGCGCAGGTTGTGGGGCGCCATGGTGGTGGCCATACCCACCGCGATGCCGGTGGCACCGTTGGCGAGCAGGAAGGGAAAGGCGCCCGGCAGAACCGAGGGCTCTTCCATCGAGTCGTCGTAGTTGGGGATGAAGTCAACGGTCTCTTTCTTGATGTCGCGAAGCAGCTCTTCGGCTTCGGCTTTGAGCCGCGCCTCGGTGTACCGCATTGCCGCCGGCGGATCGCCGTCCACCGACCCGTAGTTTCCCTGCCCGTCGACCATCAGGTAGCGCATGCTGAAGTCCTGCGCCAGACGGACCAGGGCGTCGTAGATGCTCTGGTCACCGTGCGGGTGGTACTTACCCAGCACGTCACCCACAATACGGCCGCTCTTCTTGAAGGGCCGGTCGGAGC
>SLTF01000455.1 GCA_007130025.1 Spirochaetales bacterium
GCGGTGAACGTGGTATATTTCCCGGTGTGAACACTGGACGCTCCGTTTTCCTATTGCTGATGATCGCATTCCTGTTTCCCCCGCCGGCGTTTGCCGACTTGAGCGCGTTCCGGCGCGACGTCGAGCGGGAGGAGTCTCGTAATCGCGAGGCAACCCGTCCGCAGGAAGAGCGACGCACGGACAAGCCGGACGACAACGAAAACGATAACTCCTTGGGGAGTTTTCTGTTTCAAATCACCGTCTTCGCGTGGGCCGCACATAACTCAGCGGTTGTGTATACCGGCTATCCCTACGCCCTCAGCGGGCCGGGGTATCGCAATTTCATTGGGTACGACTGGAACCGGTGGGATAGTGGCGGTGATCCAATGCGCCGGCGTTCAGCAGAAACGAGACGGCATTGGTTTGAGCTTGCCGGCGGAGGAATCGCGTCTGATGATGGCAGCTATGGGGGATTTGCGTCGCTGCAGGGACGCTTCTTTCCGTTTCTCGGCCCCGATGCGGATTATCGAGTCTTTTTTGACGGCGAGACGCAGCTGCAGCTGTTCACCGTTGGGCTCGATCTCGCCCTGATTCAGCACGATTATTTCCTCTGGTCGATCTACGGCAAGGGCGCGTTCTTTCGCGGCGAGCTCGAACGCAACGGGGCGGCGTTCGGTACATCGCTGCGATCGTACATCGCACGCCCGGTATCCCTGGTGTTGCGGTTTGGCGGCGTCTCGTTTGACGCGATTGATTTTGCCCAGGTCGAAGGGCGGTTGAACCTGCACCAGGATCGGTGGTTTCTCTTTGGTGGCGGCAATCTCCTGCAGTCGAGTTCAACTCGGCTGTTTACCGTAGAGACCGGAGTCGGCCTGGTGTTCTGAATCTGATTGCCTTGCGGCGGGCGCAAACCCGTGGTAGCATTGCCGACGGGTATCAACCATGGAACGCACTCGCATTCTGGGCATTGACGTCGGTTCTACGTCGCTGTCGGCGGTAGTCCTGGATGAATCCGGCACCCTGCTCGCTCACTGCACTTCGTCGCACCGGGGGAATATTCCCGCCGCGCTCGCGCGGGCGGAACGGGTACTGCGCGTCGCGGGACAGTCAACGTGCCTGCCGTGCGCCGTCACCGGTCGTTCCGCCGGCTCGGTGCGGGCAGACCTTGTGGTTGACTCCCGACTTGCCACCATTCGCTCGGTGTCCGAGCGTTACCCCGATGTTCGGTCCATTCTGCTGGTAGGCGGCGAGCAGTTTTCGCTGATTCGGTTTGACGCAGACGGACGCTACCACAGTATTCGCACCAATACCTCGTGTGCCGCGGGCACCGGGGGCTTTCTTGACCAGCAGGCGTCCCGACTCTCCCTGGACGACAGCGGCGAGCTCGCCCGAACGGCGTGCGCCAATTGCGACCCGGTGCCTCTGGTTGCCACGCGGTGTGCGGTGTTTGCCAAAACCGACCTCATCCACGCCCAGCAGCAGGGCTATTCGGCCGGTGCCATCAGCGCGGGACTCTGTTGCGGCCTCGCCCGGAATCTGGTCGACACGCTCTTCAAGGACCAGGAGATCGAGGGGCCGCTGCTCTGTACCGGGGGAGTTTCGCTCAACGGGGCGGTTGTGGCTGAACTGCGGTCGCTGATCGGGGTACCGATGCAGGTTGACCGTTTTGGTGCGGTGCAGGGTGCGATTGGAGCAGCGCTTTCTCTTCACGACCAGCTGGTCGCATCCGAAGGCGGGGGCGCCTTCGGGGCGCCGGCCGACCCCACCCCGTACCGTCCAGCGCTCGTCGATCGGCACCAGAGTTCGAAGCCGGAGCGCGACCGATTCGCTCCACCGCTGTCGCTCACGCTCTCGGACTACCCCGATTTTCGCTCCTGGTGGCGGCATGAGTTCTCCGCAATGTCCCCTTCCGACGGGCGCCGTTTGATCGTAGAGATCGATCTCTACCGCTCGTGGCCCAAGAATCTGGACGCCTATCTGGGGATCGATATCGGAAGCACCAGTACCAAGGCGGTGGTCACGGATCTGGCCGGGGAGGTGTACGGTGGGTTCTACACCCGCACCGCCGGGCGGCCGCTTGCGGCCACGCAGGCGGTGCTTCAGGCAATCGATCATACCGCGGAACGACACGGATGTAGCGTGGCGGTACACGGAAGCGCGACCACGGGATCGGGTCGAAAGTTCATTGGCGCCCTGATCAACGCCGACGAGATACTCGACGAGATCAGCGCCCACGCGCGCGCCGCGTGCCGGCTCGATCCAGCGGTGGATACCATCATTGAAATCGGAGGGCAGGACGCCAAGTTCACGACGCTTCGCAACGGACGGGTGACATCGTCGGTAATGAACAGCGTCTGCGCGGCGGGAACGGGAAGCTTCATCGAGGAACAGGCGATGCGCCTGGGTGTTGCAGTAACCGACGTGGCGGCGCTGACCGAGGGAGTGCGTGCGCCGGTGGTGAGCGACCGGTGCACGGTGTTCATGGAGCGTGACATCAACCATCTGCTTTCAACCGGTCACACGGTAGCGGAAGTCCTTGCTGCGGCGCTTCACGCGGTACGCGAGAACTACCTGCAGAAGGTCGCCGTGGAGCGGCAGATTGGCGATGTGGTCTTTTTTCAGGGAGCCACGGCGAAGAACCGCTCGCTGGTGGCCGCCTTCGAACAGCGGCTGGGAAAACCAATTCTGGTTTCACCGTGGTGTCACCTGACCGGCGCCCTCGGGGCTGCGCTGACCCTGGCGGATGCCGGCGTTCTCTCCGATTTGTTTGCGGGGATCGACCTGGGGCGGACCGACGTACCCGTGCACAGTGAAACCTGCACGCTCTGCACCAACCACTGTAAACTCACCGTCGCCGATGTTCGGGGTTCGCGGGTTGCCTTCGGGTTTCTCTGCGGTCGTGACTACGATACGGCATCCTACGTGAGTCGCAATCGCAGTGGGTTCGATCTGCTGCGCGAGCGCCGGCGCATCGATCGGGATGCTGCCGATGGTGCTCCCACGCAACCGGAGACGATTCCCGTTGTGGCGATCCCCGATGCCCTCTACCTCAGTGACGATCTGGGATACTGGGAACAGTTCTTTCATTCCCTCGGCGTATCCACGCGCACGAGTTCCCGTCTGCGTGACCCGATCCAACGGGGTAAGCCGCTTTCGGGAGCGGAGTTCTGCGCGCCGATCACCGCGCTGCACGGACACGCGCAGGCGCTCGCCGAGGAGTTTCTCA
>SLTF01000281.1 GCA_007130025.1 Spirochaetales bacterium
GCCCCAAACCAAAAGCGCGAACTCACTCGATCCGTCGCGCCTTGCCATTGAGTTGAGCCGCCCCACGGCGGTGACTGCCGCGGGCTATCACCGCCGTGGGGCAGATACCATGAGGACGAAAAAAAACCCCGGGTAGGTGTACCCGGGGCTCTATTTGTTGCAGTTGGAGCGAGTGCTTAGATGTCTTCTTCGACGAACATGCGCTGCTGCTCAAGGAAGCGCAGGATCTGCATGTTGCCGACGCGCTGGAGTTCGGCCCGCCGTCGTGCAGCTTCACGCTGCTGCAGGATACCCCACACGGCCTCATCGTCGATGTCGCGCTCGAGTTCGAGTACGGCGCGGTCGAAGGTGATGTTGATATCTTTGATGTAGGTGATGAAGTCGCCGCCGGTCATCTCGGAATCGCGGTAGATCCGGATACCGATTAGTTTCACCATTGGGGAAAGATTCGGGTAGAGCGGCGCGCCGCGCAAGGCACGATTGCGAACGTCCGTGATGTAATTGGGGTTCCGCCACTCAAGAGTCCGCCAGCCGTCGAAGTTCAGGTAACCAAGGAAGATCTCCTGATCGCGGAAGTTCTCGTCGCGAAGTATAACCGAAATCCCATGGGGAAAATTCAGACCGTGGACGTTCATGGAGAGCGAACGCAGCGTTCCGACGTTCTTCACTACGCCGAATCCGTCGAATTTTCGTCCACGCCCCTCTTCGTCCTGCGGCGTCGTAATGGTACCGTCGCCTTCGATGACGGTTGCATCCTCGTACGCGGGGATTTCAAACGGGGGCGACACAAGTGCCCACGAGTTGAATCGCCCGGTAGGGAAGTTAGCGCGTACACCCAGGACCGCTTCACCGGCAAACCGGTTGGCGTTTTCACGCACGAACGCCTGGCGAGTGAAACTCTCTGCCTGGAGGCGAACGTACCGCGACGAAGGTGCAAGGCGAACTTCCCAGTTCTCGATCGCCAGCGAGGTGCGCATCATCATGCGCTCTTCTTCGGTGAAACCGGTTCCCGCCGTTGCGCTGAAGTCGAAAATTGTCGCTTCGTTGTTGGTGGGGTTGTCGGCCGGCCAGTCAGCTATCAGCTGGGAAAAATCGATCAAAACCGCTTGTTCAGCTACTGCCGTAAAACTTACCAGCACGAGCAGGCTGACAACAAGAATGAAGAACCGTCTCATTCCTTGCTCCTTTTCCGCAAAATCCATAGTTTTCTCGAAAGAATGCCACCTCAAATTATAGTGATGCTTTCCCTGTTGTCAATGCCCTTTTTACGATTTCCATTTTCCGAAGGGAGAGCGCCAAAACCCACTTCAAATACCGGTTGACCGGGGATCTGACCGTCAATCGTGATGACCACCGTTGTGATTCGGCGAAAGTTGAACTCTACCGTGTGCCGCACCGCATCGAGCGCATCGTCAACGGAGAGCAGCAGAAACTGCTGTTCCGCGAGAAAACCGCCGTCAAGATCGATATAGGCGATTCCTCCCCGAACCATCACCGAGCGAATCCCCGTCTCTCGCGGAAGAACCCGCGTGCGTCCGAGCACGACGGGACCCAGCACAATCTCGTCCAGGAGGATCCTGACATCACGGTCGAGGTTTCGGTGACGGGGCAGCAGACGCGACTCACCCTGAAGTCCCGCTTCGAGCGTTCCCGGAAAGAACAGCACTCGTTCGATGCTGCTGCGCGTGCCCACGATGAGCCACACCGTTGACGTCAGCAAGGCGACGAAAAAGAGGATGGTTATGACAAACAGGGGCTTGTGTGTATTGAAGTTCACCCGATAATCCCGCCCAACGTCAGTTCTCGAAACCGGCTACAAAGTTCACGATGCCATTATAAATGCCATGCGCGAGCCGTTGCAAGTACGCGTCGTCGGCGAGGTTGAGTGCTTCTTCCTGATTGGTGACAAATCCAAGCTCCACGAGCACCGAGGGCATCCGCGCTTCCCGTACGACGTACCACGCTTCTTGCTTGATTCCCCGGTTTGGACTGTGCGCGCCGACTTCGCTGTAGAGTCCCGCAAGGATGTTGCGAGCCAGCAGCACGCTCTCGATGGTGAACTCTTCTTCCCGCATGGTGTTCAAGATCGTGAGCACCCCGGGATCCGAGACCCCTACTCGCGCGGGATCGATCAGATCGCGTCGGCGAAACTCGGGCGTCAGATACCACACTTCCACGCCTCGGGCCCGACTGTTCAGCGAGGCGTTTGCGTGAATGGACACAAAGAGCACCGTCTCATTGTGTTCCAGTGGGATTGCGTTTGCCAGTGCGGTGCGTTGCTCGAGGGTGAGAAAGCGGTCGTCGCTGCGCGACATGACAATCTGACGATCGGGGAAGGCGGATTCAAGGAGCCGGGCGAGCCGGTGAGAAACGTCGAGTACGATATGCTTTTCCTGGATCTCAAACATTTCTCCGTCGATGCGGTGCCGTCCGATTGTACCCGGATCGCGTCCTCCGTGCCCTGGATCGATGAAGATCGCCGCAACACGACGCTGTTCAGGAGCCACTTCCGGGCGAAGCCGCGCAATGATCCGCTGCGCGCCGTCGTCATCGAACGAGAGCCCTCCGTCGTCACCCCGTGAGACACGAACGGCAATCTGCTCGCTCCCGTTCACCAGCGCGGAATACCCTCCCGGTCGAAAGGAAATGCGGGTATTCCCCCGCCAGAGGGCGCCCACCTCGCGCATGGGATCCCATTGGAGCCGGGCACCGGTAGCCGACATAATCTGGTCGAGCGTGGTCTCTCCGGCGTCCGCGGCGGGCAAGGCGCCCAGCGTCAACAGGAAGAGCAACAGAATCATGGTGATCAGCTTCACTCTGCGAAACACACTCTCTCCCGGGCCGTTGGATCCTCACGTATAGTATCGAGAAAAAACCGTCCCCCCTGAAGTCCTCCGCGGGACACAGCAATCCGAAAACGCACACGGCCGGGCGAATCGGGCGGAAGATCGGCAACCACCGCAAATTCCTCACACTGCTGGAGAACCGACATCGTCTCCCCGAGCGTTCGGCCGCAGTAGTCAGTGTGCCCCTCGACAGACTTCCAAGAAGCGACTTCGCAGAGATCGATGGGCATCGCCTCGAGAGCGGGATAGAAGGCCCCTTCCGTCCGTGGTTCCCCTCCTCCGCCGGACTCGCTCCGTCCCGGTACCGCGTTTCCCCAGAGAAACCGCTCCGTCTCGTGAACGGCCGGTTGGAGGCGGATCTCAACCGCTCGGATCGCCTGGAGCGCCGCCTGAAGCGCCCCCGCTCTTGTCACTGCAGAAGCGATTACGTTGCCACACTTCTCGACGTTATTTCTTGGAAAGACCACGTGGTCACCTGCCGCAACACGCTCGAATACATCCTTCACGCCGGGAATCGCGCGCGCGCGGTCAAACCCCTCCACCTCCCGGACAATGCCGGGTACGGAGAGGAGGGCCCGCTCCGCGGAGACGTGAGCGCGAAGCGGCGCCAACTCGCCGGGCGGCAATCCCAGCGCGATTCGCATGGCCGCACGGGTCGGTTCGATCCCGCTTGAATAGGGATAGGTCCAACCCGACATGTATCCGCCCGACAGTCGCGCCGCGATCTCTCCAACAACCGGGCCCTGCGGCCCGAGAAAAATATCTCCCTTCGCCGCCCCGTTTGTGATTCCAAGGGCACGAACACCAAGACTGAATACTCGTTCAAGATCACGGCGCAGTGCCGGATCACGTTCGGTCGGCATCGTATGTCCGATCTCGATGAACCACGGAGGAAACCGGATATCCCGGTCAGCAACACCGCAGATCACCACCTCGCCGTGGCGTACCACCGCGTCGATACTGAACTCAGGCCCCTCGATGAAGCGCTCGACCAGAACCCGTCCATCGCCACTGTACCGCAGAGCCTCTTCCACCGCTGCCGGAAGCCCGTCCGCGTCATCGATTCTCACAACCCCTCGGGCCCCCATATTGTCCACCGGCTTCACCACCACCGGGAACCCGATCTCACGAGCCCTTGCGGCCACAAGCAGAGGGGTTTCCTCCGCGCGCACCGCGAAAAACGGTGGCGAAGGGACGCCGGCTTCGGCAAATCGCCTGCGCATCCGCTCTTTGTCGGAGGCGTCCAACGCGGTCTCAAACGGGATACCCGGCAATCCAAGGCGCTCTGCAACATACGCCACCGACGTTGAAAAATCGGTTCCCGCGGTGAACACCCCGTCAAGACGACGGCGGTCCCGGTAGGCCTGCGCCCACGCCACCAGTCCCTCACGATCCCGAAGGTCCACGTGCCCGAAGGTGTCGGCGAGGTTTCGCCCCACTGCCTCCGGATTCCCGTCAACCACCGCCGTGGTCCATCCTTCCCGTTTCGCGATCTGCAGGGCGGGCAGCTGCATGACGCCGGCACCGAGAATCAGAATATGGGGCGCGCTCAATCCCGCTCCTCCAGACGGCGTGCATACACTTCAAAGGTATCGCCCAGTCGAAACAGCCGACTCGCCCCCAGAAGCAGCCGATACGCAGCGGTTGCGGGTCGGACGGCGTGGCACCCGGGAAACCGTTCGGGATGGTGCCCGGTCACCACCACCCGCACCACGCGAAATCCGAAACGCCGAAGCACCCGTCGTGCCGCCGTCGGAGTCCAGACCGTAACATGATCGCGCGGCCCCATCCGAAGAAAGGCCGTGCGATTCAGTCTCCCCGAAATTCCGTGTGCGTTCGGCGTGGAGAAGGCGAATACGCCGCCCGGTGTCACGGTTCGCCGCACCCAGTGAAGGAGCGAACGCAGCTCATCGATGTGTTCGATCACGTACCACATTGTGATCGCGTCGAGGTCACCGGGCTGCCACCGATCGCGAACCACGGAATCAGTAATCGATCCGGTGACCGCCGGTACTCCGACCACATCACGAACGTGCCGTACCGCCGCGGTCGCCACGTCGAGGCCGGAACAGGTGAACCCGCTGTGACGCGCGGCGTCGAGAAACGGACCATAGGCGCAGCCAATATCGAGCAGCCGGGGCTTTTGGCCCCGCGCCCGTCTGGGTGGCTTGTGAACGCGCATTACCCGACGGGCGCGCGCCAGCCCGAGCGCGCGGATGTGGGCGAAGTCTTCCAGATAGGTACGCCCGTATTGGGCACGATACTCTTCGAAAAAGTAGGCCTCGTTGTACGCGATGCCGGGATCGGTAAACGCAGTCCGAAAGAGCACACCGCATGAGCAGCGATAGAAACTGCGATCCGCGTCGCGAAAGATCGGCTTTCCGCCGGGGCGCCGGCAGATCGGGCAGCGTGCGGGCTCCGCCCGCGCAATGCGCGCTATAGTGCGGGAGAGGCTTTGCGATGATTGGCGGTCAACCAGTGCCGCAGACTTGAAGCCAAGCGCCGGATCGCTGAGGGCGAGGCCAAGCGCTCGCCGGTCCACCCGTACTACCCCAACGTCGGTGAACCCAACCCTTCTGCCCAACCGCGCGTGGTAGCGGGTTGGGTTCAGAAGAACCACCGCGCAGCGCGCGGCTGCGGCTTCCAGAGCGGTAAGGCCAAACGACGTACAGACGAGGTCATAGTCGCAGAGCATCTCCATCAGGTTGGACGGCCGGTCGAGTACCCGGACATCTCCGGGTGCATCCCACGTGGCAAGAGGACCACGAACCACGGTCAACTGCTGTGCAGTTACCTCTCCGGTCTGAAGAAGGGCCTTGACCATGCGCGGCGTCAGTCGTTTGGGGTCTTCACCCCCAAAGGTCACCAGAATACGCGGGTAGATTGCCGGCGGAGCCGACCGAACGCTTCGCGGAAGCTCCAGGAAGGCGGTGCTTCGCAGATTTGCCCGCCCGTCGTCCCGCAAGCGGGGAATGATGTCGATTGTGTAATTGCAGAGTGCCCTGCCGCCCCCACCGGCATCGAGACCGATCACCACAGCGTGTCGGCAGAGTTCGGCCACCTCCTCTCGCCCGATTACCGGACGATCGATGACGACGGCCGTGGCTGCGACAAGCGCGGCAGGGTCGCGTTCGATCCAGCTTGCTCCAAGTTCATGCGCAACCGTGTGCACGACACCGTCTCGAACGTCAGGCGAAAGATAGATTCGGGCGGCGGGCGCCAGCTGCTTGCACAACCGGATCGCCCGTCGTAAATGTCCGGTACCCGCGCCAACCGCCGTTTCCGGGTAGAGCAGAATCTGAGGCGTCACGGGGCACCCCCTGCGTTCCGGGAGGACTGCTCTCCGCGCAACCACTCGATCACCTCTTCGATTTCGATGGGTGTACCACGATAGCGTTCGCCGAAGAGTCGTTGAACTCTCAGGTAGTCGTCGTGGGTGTCAACGGTGATCTGGGCATCCGGCATGCGGTATCGGCCGTCGGCCGCGCGGCGAACCACCCGAAACCGGTCCTGACGGCGGTAGAGGAAGGGGGTTACATGTTCGTGTTCGTAGGGGTCAACCGATTCTGAATGTGCCATCTCAAGGGCGGCCCGCTCGACCACTTCTACTCCGGTTCCCACCGGCAGATCGTCCCAGCCGGTCAAGTCGGCGTTCTCCTGCCGATGCAGGTCGCACGCGCTCTGCGCCAGGGTTGCGGAAACCAGAGGATTGTCACCCGTGGCTCTCACGATGGTGGTAACCTCGAAGGATCGCGCGGCGGCAACATAGCGGTTGAGTACGTGAAGCGGATCACCCACGAAAAGCTCGTAGTCTCCCTCCCGGGCGATCGGTCGCAGCGCCTCGGCGCTGTCCGGATCGGTGATCAATGCCCAGTGATCGGCTTCAACCCCACGCAGCGCACTCATCGCGTGCGCAATGAGTGGGCGGCCCTCGAGCGGGAGCAGCGCTTTGCCCGGCAGCCGGGTGGACCCGAGCCGTACTTGAATCAGCACACCGGTCATTCGGCCGGTTCCCAGAGTTCGGTAATCCGTCGGGCGTCCTGCACAAACCGGTACCGGTGCGTTTGGACCCAACGCTGTGTCTCGCGAAAGAGGCTCCACGAGGCGGCAAGCCCTCCTCCCGTTCTCAGGTAAAAACCGGGAAACCGCGAGGCCGGCAGCGTACCCTCATCCGCACGAAATCGCACCATCAGGTTTTTCAGATAGAATCGGCGATACCCCGCATCCGGAGTGGTGTTCTCCGGTTCCAATCCACTTGCCGCGGTCACGCGGATACCGCTGTGGTAGCGGATTGCCTCACCCCAGAGGTGGGCGCGAAACCCAAAATCGAGCTTCTGCCAATACGGGGTTGCGATCGCAGGATCGAAACCTCCGAGCTGCAGAAACCGTTCCCGTCGATAGATGCCCACATAGTCGGCGGGATAGAGCGAGGTGGCGCCGTCCGAGGTTGGGGCAAGGGGGATCACGCGCAGCCGTCCCCCGTCAAAGGCCGGTGCTGAGAGCGACGGAATGACCTCCCCGCGGTCGGTTCGCAACATCGGAACCACACAGAGAACGTCTTCCTCCTCGGCAAGTCGAACAACGCTTTTGCCTGCGATGCGTTCCGGCTCGGTGTCGTTCCACACCGTCATAACCACGCGGCCAAACGCCTCCTGGATACCGACGTTGACCTGTTCTCCAATCGAGAGACTTCGATGCAACAGGAGAAAGCGGACGCCGACGTACTGGCGAGCCAGCGCTTCGATGTCGTAGGACGCGCCCGCGGGTTCGATCGAAAGGACCTCGTCAAATCCCAGGCGCTGAAGATCGTCGAAGAGTTCGAATCGTCGATACTTCCCGCCACGGTGCAGCACAACCAGCGTTGTGCGCTTCGCGCCCGAGACGACGCGCTCGGTGCGGGTTCCTCCGACCACCGTATACGGGCGGTCAGAAATTGAAGGTGTAGTATTCATCGCACTGTACACAGATTGCGGGATATTCGCCACGAGCGTGGGCGCGATGCACCGGGTCAAGTGCGTCCCAGACCGCCTCTATCCCATCAGAAAAGATGTTTCCCACCGCGTGCTTCCGGTATATGTCCTCACGACAGCGGGGCACCGTCCCGTCCACCATGACCATCAGGTCTCGTTTCAGATGCCAGCAGGGAAACCGATGTACCGGTGATACGTCGGTAACCCGCTTGTCTTCGAGTACACCGCAGACCGGATCGTACTTCTGAACGATGATGTTCTCGGTTCGCTCGTGCCAGAAGCGATAGAACGCCTCGGTGTGCGATTCGAGATCGGTGTAGCGCACCGTCTGCACGTAGGCCTTTGCGGGTGCCGCGGAAAAGAGCCGCTCCGTGAACCGCATCGCTTCCGTGAACCCGTCTCCCCGCACGCGCCGGTATGTGCCCTCTTCGATTGCGTCAAGATGGACAATCCACGTCAGGTCCTGATCTCGAGCAAGGATTCGCTCCAAGACCGCTGGATCCCATCCCACGCCGGAGGTTTCGATCACCAGCGGAACGTCGGCAGCCGCCTCTACCAGCTCAAGAACCGCCGAGTGCAAACCCGGCTCGCCCCACGCGCCGATCGAGTAGACCGACCCCGGCGAGAAATGCTCCACCTCCGCGATTATCGAGGCAAACCGTTCGGCCGCCATTTCCCGCTGTTTACCCTTCCCGGCCGGACCGAAGAGTCGATACGGCGAGTAGGCAACGTCCTGGGGGGTTCCCTCGACCACATCAACCATCACGTACGCCGGCAGCGTGCGAAGCAGCCCAAGATCGGCTCGAATCGTTGAAACGATGGTGTCGATCGTCGGCACGGAAGTCGTCGGCGGAGATGCCGGCGACGATGGAGATGTCGTGGCTGGGGTTGCCGCCTCGGCTACGCGCTTGCAGAGCAGCCAGTTCCGGCGGCTGGAACAGTTGAGCTCGATACGCAGCAGCCGCATATCGTCTTCGGCGAGCAGGGTCTCGATGTCAAATGCGTTGATATCCCGCTGGATCATGGTGAAGAGGGCGTCCCGACCGGCCGATTCATCGCGGCTGAGCGCGCGCAACCGGGGTAGCACGCTGGGAGCGAGGATTTCGGGGGCGAGTCCCCCGGGGTAGCCGTCGGCAAAGGTGTACTCCGCCACGTAGCGACGATGCTCGGCAATCATCCGGGTGGCGAAGAGGGGGTCGAGAAAGGGTTCATCCGCATGCCTGATGAGGATTTCGGTGATGGTCTGCCCATTCTTTGCGAGTTCGGCAATTGTGTCGATCAGAGCTCCCTCCCCAGTGTCGGGAAGCGGAACGCGTTGCCAGCGTTCCGGGTAGCTGGTCTGGTCGCCGGGTTGAGTCAAGACGACAACACGCTGAACCTCCGCAAGCGACGCGATCGCCCGGTCCAGGAGTTCCGCACTGCTGTAGCCGCCCAGAATGGGCATGGTTGGAAATGGGCCGGGCAAAAGCGCCCGAATACACACAAGAGTAGCCATACTCTGTTATCGACACGTCCTTTTGGCTTGTTGAACGAGGTTCAACCGAATGGCTCCACCCCATTGAACGTACCACGCAAAGGGGGCTAATCTCCAGTGGTGCAAACCGCCAAACCCGAGGTCTACACAATCGGTCAGTTGACCGACCTCATCAAGTCTACTCTCGAAGCCGGTTTTCCGGTGGTCACCGTTGAGGGAGAGATCTCCAATTTCCGTCCGTCCAGCGCCGGCCACTGCTACTTCACCCTCAAGGACGAAAACGCGATGATCCAGGCGGTGATGTTTCGCGGTCGCGCCTCCGCCCTTCCGTTTCAACCGGAAGACGGCATGCTGGTGCGGGCGGTGGGCAGCATCTCGGTCTACGCCAAGCGCGGAACCTACCAGATCATCTGCGAAACCATGTCGCTCGCCGGTGCGGGAGCAATTCTCGCGATGCTCGAGCAACGCAAACGGGAACTTGCCGCCGAAGGGTTGTTCGATCAGGAGCGCAAAAAGCAGCTCCCCAGCTTTCCGCAGCGCGTTGCGGTGGTGACGTCCCCCACCGGAGCGGCAATACGCGACATCGTCAATGTGATTGGGCGACGTCATGCGGGCATCTCACTCGTTGTGGTGCCGGCTCCGGTGCAGGGGGACGGCGCGGCGGAGAAGATCGCCGCCGCCATCGCGCGGGCGGACCGCCACCGGCTTGGGGATGTGATCATCGTAGGACGGGGCGGTGGTTCGCTGGAGGACCTGCTCCCCTTCTCCGATCCCCGGGTGGTGCGCGCAATTGCCGCCTGCGAGACGCCCGTCATCTCCGCGGTTGGTCACGAGATCGACGTGAGTCTTTCGGACCTGGTCGCCGACCTGCGTGCCCCGACCCCCTCCGCCGCGGCCGAGCTGGTGAGCGCCGACCGCGAACAGGTTCGCCGGCAGGTTCTTCAGTTGGGACGGGATATCGTTCGCTCCTTTGTCGCGCGCATCGACCGCGCCCGGCTGTCGCTCAGTCGTTTTGCCCCGGCCGAGCTGGAACGCACCGTGCACCTGGTCATCCAGCCCTCCCTTCAGCGCCTGGACGAGGCCAAGGAGGCGCTGGTCGCCTCGATGGAACGGCGGCTCACGGACAGCCGCCACCGCCTGACGCTGGCGGCACGACAGATCGAGGATCTCTCTCCCTATGCGGTACTGCAGCGAGGATTCGCGGTGGTCACGCACCACGGCAGAGTCGTCACCGACGCCGCCACGCTGAAGGCGGCAGACCCGCTGAAGATCCGGTTTGCCTCCGGAACGGCGGACGTACATGTGGACGGTCCCACAGAAGGAACACACAATGAAGGGATTTGAAGAGCGCCTGCAGCGTCTGGAAGAACTGAGCGATCAGCTGCGCGACACCGCGCTTCCGCTTGATGACGCGGTCCAGCGCTTTGAAGAGGGCGTGAAACTTGCCCGCGGTCTGGAGCGCGACCTGACCCGCGTCGAGCGGCGGGTGCAGATTCTTGTCAACGAGCCCGACGCTGAGGGCGAGAAGCCGGTACTCGAACTCTTCCCCGAGCTGAACGATCTCATCTCTGACGGTGAATAGGAACCATAAACCGCAGACGTCAACGGTGGGACGCCGGCAACGGCGCGGAATCAGCGCGTGATCTGTTGCGGGAGTTGCACGCGATCTCCGGGACGGATCCCCAACCGACGGAACTCTCCCTGGTTCACCTCAAGAGCGAACCGCACCTCTGCCACCGAATTCACCGGTTCAAGGGAAAAGGGTTGCATGTCGTAGATCTCCGTGATCACGCCGTCACGCCGGATGAACGCAATGGACAGCGGGATCGACGTATCGCGCATCCAAAACGAACGGCGCGAATCGTCGGGAAAGACAAAGAGCATTCCGTGCTGTTGCGGCAGCGACTGTCGGAACATCAGCCCTCGCGCGCGGCTCTCTTCGGTATCCGCAATTTCTACGGTAAAGCGATGGGACCCGATGAAGAGTTCCACCGGAGCCGGATCCGCCGAGCAGCCGGACGCCCCCGCAAGGAAGGCGGCAAGGATCAGCAATGCGGGAACGCCCCGACTGTGTCGCAGGTTTTCGATGAGTCCGCAGGTGAAGAGGAACTGTTCGCCCCGAGATCTGCCTTGCATGGTGCTTCCTGTTGCCTCCGGATTGCCCGCACACCGGCGTTCAGAACTGGTCGAGGAACCGCCGACGACTGAGCTCTCGTACCGATCGGCGCGCCCGGCCGTCGTCAACCAGCTGTTCGAACACGGGAATATCGACGTATCGCACGGTAAGCGGACGTTCCAGCGACAGACGGGTGCGATCCGACTGCCACACCACCATCTGGGGACTGAGCGACGTCGGTTCGCCATACCGCTCTACGAGGGTTGTGTACAGACCATAATGGTCGAGTTCCTGGGGATTGAGCAAGAGGGTAATGGTAAAGAGGGCGTTTCCCGAAAACTGAAAAATCGCTCGCCGGATATGCGAGTAGCCGCCGGTTTCAATCACCCGATCCTGGCCCGCCGGCAGGAGCGACACATCGGGTTCTCCCCGATAGAAGAAGTCCGGATGATCGATCAGTCGCTGTTGAACCTCGGCGATATCCATGCCGAGCTCGATGTCCGCGAAACCTCGGGGCAAGGGACGCACCTCACCGGGATCGCCATTCTGGGCGATCGCAATTACGCTCGTGATCAGCAATATTCCAGCGGCAAGGAGGGTGCGACGGATGTGGCTGCTCATTGCTCTGAATATCGGCGGATTGTACAATACTTCTGAAGTGGTGTGAAAACTGTGCTCTCTGGTGCATCTCACCGCTCTGAGCGAAACCGCCCTCACAAGCCTCTGTCTTCGGGGGCCTTACGCCGCGAGATGGGCAGGCATCACCCCCGAGGGGAGCGCTACCACGGTCTTGCTCCGGCGTCCGGTGCGAAAATCCACCGCAGGCGGGTTCTCGTGCTCGTGCCGCCAGATCTTGCGCATCCACCCCGCCTTCTGTGTCA
>SLTF01000109.1 GCA_007130025.1 Spirochaetales bacterium
CCATCGCCTTGGCGTATCCACCGGAGGTTTCCGCGTCGCCGGTCTCCAGCTCCATCTCCACGAATTTTGCACCGAGACTCAGCACCTGCTCCTTGACCGCGGGGCGAACGTCGTAGGCGCTGACCACCGCCCCAAGCCGCTTCAAGGTGGCGATGGCCTGAAGCCCCGCAACACCCACGCCCACCACGAAGGCCTTGGCGGGGACGATGGTTCCGGCGGCGGTCATCATCATGGGGAACATCTTGGGAAGGTGATCGGCGGCGATGATGGCCGCCTTGTACCCGGCGAGGTTGGCCATGGAAGAGAGGGCGTCCATGCTCTGCGCCCGGGTGATGCGGGGAATGAGCTCCATGGAAAACGACGAGACGCGCCGGTCACGGAGCCGGGCAAAACTGGCGTGCTGCTGGTAGGGATCGAGGAAGCCGATGACGGCACTCCCCTCGCGAAGCTGATCCACGTCGGCGGCAGGGGTATCCGCAGCGGTGGCGTATCGCACCGTCAGCAGCACGTCGGCGCGCGCGAGCACGTCCGCAGCGCTGGTGACGATCTCGGCGCCTTTGTCGCTGTACCAGGTATCCGAGTAGCCGGACGCCTCGCCGGCGCCCGCCTGCACCACCACGGTAGCGCCCGCCTTGCCCAGCGACGCGACGTGCGCCGGAACCAGCGCCACCCGCCGCTCACCTGATGTCTGCTCCTGCAACACTCCGATTATCATGCCCGCTCCCCTTCTGGTTTCGGGCGGTAGTATAGTCGGCCCGTTGGCGGGGGTGCAAGGGAGGGGGTCAGGGTCGAACTACATCGCCGCGGTGAAACCGCCGTCGACGTAGAGAATCTGCCCGGTGACGAAGCTGCCGGCAGGACTCGCGAGGAAGACCGCAGCGCCGACGAGCTCGTCCACGGTTCCCCATCGCGCCATCGGGGTGCGTCCCCTGAGCCAGCCGTCAAACTCACGGTTCTCCTCGAGAACCTTCGTCAGGGGCGTAACAAAATAGCCCGGGCCGATACCGTTGACCTGAATGTTGCTGGGCCCAAGCTCTACGGCGAGCGAACGGGTAAACATCCGCATCCCGCCCTTGCTCGCTGCGTAGGGGGTGTTCTGCTGCCGGGCGATGTCGCTCATGAGCGAACAGACGTTCACAATCTTTCCCGCTTTGCGCTCCAGCATCTGGGGTACCAGCGCGCGCGATACGAGGAAGGCGCTGTTGAGATTGAGGTTCATGACATGGTTCCATTCATCGAGGGTGAGTTCCTGAATGAACTTGCGGACCGTTCCGCCCGCGTTGTTTACCAGGATGTGGACGTCACCGACCGTGTCGGCAATCTTCGCGACCCCCGCAGCAACCGCATCTTCGTCGGTGACGTCGAACGCAACACCGTGTGCCCTGCATCCGGCCTCGCCAAACTCACGGACCACCCCGTCAAGTTTGGTGGCATCTCGGCCGTTGAGAATCACGGTTGCGCCGGCCTCGGCCAGCCCCTTTGCGATCGCCCGACCGATTCCCTGTGTGGAGCCGGTCACCAGGGCCGTCTGGCCCTCGAGTGAAAAGAGTGCATTGCTCATAGTGTTACGCTCCTGTGTGAAAGACGATACGAAGTCCCTGGTCACCGGCGCGTGCGGCGGAGAACGCGTCAACCGCTTCGTCGAGGCGATAGGGGCGAGAGAGAAGCGGTTGAAACAGCTCCGGCTTGCGCGCCAGAAAATCGAGGGCGTGTTCAAAATCGAACGGCTCGTAGACCCGGACACCCTTCACCACCAACTCCTTGAAGGTGATGTCAACCAGGTTCACGTACCGGGGCTCCTTGGGCATCGAAACCTGGACCAGCGTGCCTCGAGAGCGAAGAACCCGGGTAGCCGCATTGATTGCGGGCTGACTGCCGGCGGTTTCGAAACAGAGATCGACCCCTTCCCCGCCGGTGCGCTCGTTGATGAACGCGTCGAGCGGTTGATTGGTGGGATCAATGACGTCGAGACCGAGTGCCTGTGCCACCTCGCGGCGCGAGGGCACGGGTTCACTCACGAGAATGGGAACCGGTGTTGCCGCCTGTGCAACCAGAGCGGTGAGGAGGCCGATCGGCCCGCCTCCAATGACGCACACGGAATCCCCGTACCGGATTCCCGAGAGTCGCACCGTGTGCACCGCAACCGCAAGCGGTTCGGCCAGCACGACCATGTCCGGACTCATGCCCCGTGGCGCCGGTACGATCCGGTTCGCCGTCACGCTCATGAACTCGGCCATGCCGCCGGGAAGGTCGATTCCGTAGAGGCGCAGGTTCCGGCAGACATGGGGCAGACCGCGTCGGCATGCACCGCACGTTCCACAACTGATGATTGGTTCTACGGTCACCAGGTCACCCACGCGCAGCTCCGGACGCTCCCCTGCTGCCACGGCTCCGATCTGGTCTACGTACGCCGCGATCTCGTGACCGAGCACCAGAGGCGCCCGCGCACGGGGATGCTTGCCGGAGAGAATCGACAGATCGGTGCCGCAGATCCCGGCCCGCACCACCCGAAGCAGCACCCGGTCCGTCGCAAACGGCGGTTGATCGACCGATTGTACCGACGGGGTCTCGCCACCAGTGAACAACACCGCCTTCATGGTATTGTCCGCCCAAACCGCAGAACCGGGGTATCCAGAACCGCCGGGTTCACGATTGTCTCCGGCGGTGTGCCGCCTGCCGCGCCGATCACGTCGGACACGATGCTGCGACGCATGTTCCACATCGCGTCCTCGCTGTACCAGCCGAGGTGCGGAGTGATGATCACGCTGGGGAAAGAGAACAGTGCGTGGTTGTGTGGCAGCGGCTCCGGATCGGTCACGTCGAGGCCGGCACCGCTGAGGTGCCCACCTTCGAGCGCGGCTACCAACGCAGTTGTATCGACGATGGGGCCGCGGGAGGTGTTCAGGAGCAGAGCCCCGGGTTTCATCCGCGAGATCCGGTTGTGGTCGAAGAGCCGGATTGTCTCGGAGGTGGCCGGCACGTGCATGGTTACGATGTCTGATTGTGCCAGCAGCGCGTCGAGACCAACCGCTGTTGCGCCGGATGCCAGGATGTCGGCTTCGGGGACGTACGGGTCATGAACCAGCACCTTCTCACACACGCCTCGAAACAGGCGGGCCGCATGACGGCCGATCTTGCCGTACCCAAGCACACCCACCGTCATGTTGGCGATGCTCCGCTGCGGCATCGCTCGTGCCA
>SLTF01000378.1 GCA_007130025.1 Spirochaetales bacterium
CCCTCGGCAACGCGCACCTCGCCTCGCAGGCCGTTCTCCTTCATGAACGCGATTGCCGCTTGGATCGTGCGTTTGGGTTTGTCGGGCAGGCCGGGGTTTGCATCACTGCCCGAGGCGGCGCAGACGTAGATCACGCCGTCGCCGGTCACCTGGCGGTGAGCGGCAACGAAGTCCTCGATGCTGGGCCGAAGCGGATTGGTACACGTAGTCAGGGTGAATCCGCAGAGCAATACACACAGAGCCATCACGGCAGATCGACGGTTATTCTTCATCACACCACACCATCACTTCGTCCCGGTGATTGGACGCCCTCGCCGTTGCGGTTTCGGTCGTTGCCAGATAGGCGAATTGCGCGGCGAGCGCCGGGTCCTCGCTCTGCAGGCGCGCGTAGTAGTTGCCCCCCTCCGTTGGGGATCCCTGAGCAAAGAGTGAGCGGGACAGGCCGAGAAGGGCGGGTCCGTGAGCGGGCTCTTCCCGCAATACCGTACGATAGGATTCTGCCGCTTCCGCATGGCGGCCCTGAAGGTAGAGTACGTTCGCGAGGTTGACCGTGGCATCGGCGTGAAAGCCGCCGCGCAGCGCTTCCCGTAGCTCGCGCTCGGCCTGATCGATCAGCCCGTAGCGCGCATAGAGCACCGCAAGCCGATTGCGGGTAACGACGTCACGGGGCGAGCGACTCAATCTTTCGCGGAGCACCCGCGCCCTGGGTTCCATCTCACGGCTCACCAGGAGTCGCATCTCGCTGAGATACTGATCGCGCACGGCTCTCGGTGCCTCTATCGCTGCCGCCGTCGTTACCACGTCGGCCGCCGGTGGAAAGAGCCGCCACGCGTCGCGCACCCGGATGAAGCTGGCAGACCCTTCGGCAGAATACCGGCGCCACTGCACCGCACCAGCGCTCCACGCGCGCAAAAAGCCGCCGGACAGATCGGTGATCTCCACCGGCACCCACGCCTCACCGTCGTGCTCGATAAGGTCGTCGCCGGTGGTGAAGAACCGGATCGCTTCGTTCATTGGAATGCCGAGTGAGAACGCGGCGAAGATGTGCCCGGGAACCGTAACGAATGCAGCGGGAACTCCAACCGCCTCGAGCATGGCGGTGTACAGCACGCTGAGATCGTCGCAGTCACCGGCACGGCTCTGAAGGGTCTGAACGGGAAATCGGATGTGGTCTTCCACCAGCTGCTCGCGCAGCGCCTCGGAGAAGGGAGAATCGGGGTCCCTCGAGTATACGACCCCGTGGTTGACAATCGCCGCGTAGAGCGCCATCGCCGTCCGCATGTTCACGTGCACCGCACCGTATTCGGTTCCACTACTGTGTGCGACGGCGCCGGAGGCGAAGTGCATCAACGCGGGACTTCGGTGGGTCACGAAGGCCGCCGCCTTTCGATCATCATCCCAGACGATGGCGTTTCCAATTGCCAGCGTAACCGGAACGTTGCCCTCCACCGTCTCACGATCGCCGTAGAGGGTAAACGAGATGCGAAGCTGCGCGATCACCTGTTGAGACTCTGCGTTCAACAGCGCGGACTCGCCCAGCACCAGCGGAAGCGGCAGCACCACCAGTTCGCCGGGGGCCACAACGCCGGTGTGTCGAAAGGGCGTCGCCTCGCCGCCGGCGCCGGGAATCAAGAACGCGATATCGAGTTCGGCTATTGGGAATCGTTCTGCGTTGCGAATCCGAACCGTACCCGGTGGCTCGATGCCATAGTGCTGGTGCAGTGACGGATAGATGGTGGGAACGGTGACTTCGAGAATATCCACCGGGGGCCTCACCCGCGACGGGAGGTGATAGGAGAGTTGGGCTCCCACCGATACTCCCTGAGAGAGCCCCAGCCGATTGCGGTAGGAGAGCCCTCCGGTCACGCCGATACGCGGAGAGATTTCGTATGTGACTCCAGCGAACGCGTCGACGTAGCCGCTTCCTCCGCTCTCGGTTTCATCGGAGAAGATGGTCGGCTGCAAGAAGCCGAGTTCATACCCTCCGGAAAGGGAGGCAACGGCGGCGAATCGCGGCTGCAGATAGAACCGAAGCGCAGACCCAACGCCTGCCGATACTGCGTGCAGACTGGTATCGGCCTCAACCGGGGCGAACCGGTATCCGATCTCCACGAGCGGGTAGACCATCGGCATCTCGGCAAGGCGCATCGTGGCGCGTGCTGTCGCCCCGCCGCCGATACCGAATAGTTCCTGGTCTCCCGCAATCGGGATGTCGAGCGACGGTGACACGCTGAAGCTGTAGCGTGATGTCCCCAGGGCGGCGCGGTCAGCCACACCGCCGCGTTCAGCACCCAGAGGAAGCGCCGCGCCCAACAGGGCGATTCCAACGAATACCCGGAGCATCCGATCGCGTGCGATCACCATCATCCGCCCTCCGAGGACGCTGGATGCCTGACGGCGGCTGCCACACGGCGAGCGTCATAAGATGTCTTTCTATGATACGTCGGTTTCCGTTCCGTTCGCTTGCTCGAAAGGACGTATCTTTTGCTCGAGCGGACATTTCTGCATCTGTCTGCACCACGGTTCGTTTGGGCTCCGGTACAATTTGGGAGAGTCGGGTCGGAACACGGGAGGTGCAATCATGCGGAAGATTGGAAGCGTGGTGGTGTTTCTGGCGTGTGCGCTATCGCTCTCAGCGCAGGTGCCGGACGCGGTGTGGACCGCGTTGCAGGATCGCGAGGTCGTGATCACAAAACTGGATGGAAGCGAAGTGGACGGTATGCTCATTGGTGTGGCCGAGACTGAGGTCACGGTGATGGAGTCTGACGGGCGTATCGTAGTGGTGGAGAAGACCGATGTTGAAGAGGTCCGAGGGAGGACCGACACACCACCGGCAGCGCGAGAAGCGGCACCCGCGCGAGAAGAGCGTCCGGACCTTCCGCTCGGGGCAAACTACTTTCTGTTCGACCCGTTGGGCTTCCTGCAGGTCGGTCCGGTCATTGAGTATGGGTTCCTTGTTGGCGAAGACGTGTACATCGCTCCCCGATTTCGCTTTCTGGGGCTCGGTCTCCTGACGCAGGTGTTCGGAGACTTCAATGTTATGCCGTACAGCTTCAGTGTGGGTCTGAGCGGAACGCGGATGCTGCCCGCTGCCGGAGCCAACAAAGTCTACGCCGGCGGAGTTCTTGAGTTTGGGCTCGGGTGGAGCAAGGGTGAAGGGTACCGGGGTGACTGGGAAGGCAACTGGGGAATGC
>SLTF01000400.1 GCA_007130025.1 Spirochaetales bacterium
TCGGGGGGGCTGGACTCAACCCACGCCCTCATCGTTGCCGCCAAGGCGATGGACCGGCTCGGGCGGCCGCGAAGCGATATTCTGGCCTGCACCATGCCCGGCTACGCCACCAGCGACCGCACGCGGGAGAACGCCATCGCCCTGATGCAGTCGCTCGGGGTGACGTGGCAGGAAATCGACATTCGGCCCGCGTGCGAACAGATGTTTTCCGATATCGGCCACCCCTTCGCCCGCGGCGAGAAGCAGTACGACGTTACCTTCGAAAACGTACAAGCGGGCCAGCGGACTTCCATTCTGTTCCGCCTCGCCAACCAGCACGGTGGTCTGGTTCTCGGTACCGGTGACCTCAGCGAGCTCGCGCTCGGGTGGGCAACCTACGGCGTGGGCGACCACATGTCTCACTACGCGGTCAACTGCTCGGTGCCCAAGACGCTGATTCGATACCTGATCCAGTGGAACATCGAAACACAGCAGTTTGCGCAGGCAACTCTCGACGTGCTGGCGTTGGTACTCGAAACCGAGATATCGCCGGAACTGGTGCCGTCGGACGGCGACACCCTGCAGAGCACGGAGGGAACGATTGGGCCCTACGAGCTCCAGGATTTTCACCTCTACTACGTCAGCCGGTACGGCTTTCGCCCCTCGCGGGTGGCATTTCTGGCACAGCACGCGTGGGGCGACCGTTACTCCCTGGCGGAGATCACGAAGTGGCTGCGGGTTTTTCTGACGCGGTTCTTCGGAAGCAGCCAGTTCAAGCGAAGCTGCATCCCCAATGGCCCCAAGGTGGGATCCGGTGGGTCGCTCTCACCACGCGGTGACTGGCGCGCACCAAGCGACGGATCGCCGGCGGCGTGGCTCGCCGAGCTCGACGCACACACCCCGGATCAGTAGCACTGGACTTCAGTTGAACTGCACCCGCGGCACTTCCCGGGCGGCCTCAGATATCTCGAAGTACTCACGGGCGACAAACCCGAGCTGATTGGCAAAGATTGATCCGGGAAACATGCGGATCCGGGCGTTGAAGGTCTGCACGCTGCGATTGTAGCGCTGACGCGCCACGGCGATGCGATTTTCGGTTCCCGCAAGCTCATCCTGCAGCCGCATGAAGTTCTGGTTGGAGCGCAGCTCGGGGTAGTTCTCAACAATCACCAGCAGACGGCTCACCGCGGACTGAAGCTGTTCGTAGCTCTCGGCCGTTTCTCCCACGCTCCCGGCACCGGCAAGGCGCGCCCGGGCATTGGCGATATCGGAAAACACCTGCTGCTCCTGCGTCGCAAAGCCCTGAACCGTTGCCACCAGGTTGGGAAGCAGATCGCTGCGCCGCTGCAGCTGGTTATCGACTTCGGACCACGCTCCATTGACCGACTCTTCCAGCGCGATCAGCGAGTTCCGCTGCCCGACGTACCACGAAAAGCCGGCGATCACCACCAGCAGGATGGCTCCCAGGACGATGAGCCAGGTATACTTCTTCATTGGTTTGTTGCCTCCATGTTCAAGCGCTTCAGTGACCTTGTGTTCCAACTCATTGTGTTCCGATCAAAACCGGCGGCTCGCGCCACCGCCGCCAAATCCTCCGCGGCCTGAGCTGGAAAAACCGCCGAAACTGCTTCCCCCAAAGGTGCTGCTTGAGCGAGTACCGCTTCCCACCGTCGACCCAAACCCACCGCCAAAGAATCCACGGCGGCGCGAGATGAAGAGCAGCGGCCAGAAGAACCGCCCACCGCCAAAAAACAGAACGAGAATGAACAGAATGATTTCGATGCCGTCCGGACCCGTCTGGGCCGGAGCAGCCGTCCGTGGCGCGCGCGCGCCCAGACTGGAGAGATCGACGTCGTACTCCTGCGCAACGAAGGCCGCCACCCCCTGCACCGCGCCGTTGAGACCCGCGCCCCATCGTCCCTCGCGGAAGGCGGGTAGCACCTGCTGGTCCAGGATGGCACCCACCCTACCGTCCGGCAGAGCGCCCTCCAGACCGTAGCCTACCTCAATGCGAACCTCGCGTTCCTGCATCGCCAGGATGATCACGACGCCGTTGTCCTCACCGGCGCGGCCTACACCCCACTCGCTTGCAAGCGCTACGCCAAACTCCTCGATTGAGCCGAACGGCGCGAACGACTGCACGGTCACCACCGCGATCTCGGCTCCGGTAGCCTGCTGGAGGCCGGCGATGAGTTGCTCCATCGCCTGCGCCTCGCGGCCTTCGATGACGCCGGCGAAGTCGTTCACAAACCCACGATACCCCGGCAGCTGTTGAGCCGCGGCCACCGCGGCCACCGCGATCAGCATCAGCAGTACCATGCCGATTCGCCGCAGACTGAGCGGTATTGTGTTCTTGCGATCGCCTTGCGGCTGGTTACTGCGTTGTTTCATACCGGTCCACGATCTCGATCAGTTCAGATAGACGCACCAGGATCTGATCCGCCAGTGCCTGGGGGTCGGTTTCACGGTTGCCGCCGGCCTGCAGGGAGAAGAGCTGAACGAAGGGCCCCGGCGTGAAGCCCAGCGCCTGGTTGACTGCATTTGCCAGCGCCTGCGGATCCGTGGGAATATCGTCCCCACCGGTCAAACGCAGCAGACCGCGGAACAGCGCCGCGACGGGCCCCGCGAAGGTCTTCAGCTCTGCGCGCAACAGCCGTTTTCGACCGCGCGCGGCAATCACGAGCTGCCGCAGCGAGACCATCGTGCCGCGGAGCTGGTGCTCCAACTGGTGGCGCAGATTCGACGAGGAGAACTGCACGTGCTCGGTAGGATCTGCGCCGAAGAGCACACGGTGGCGCGCGATGATATCCATGTACTCCATGGGAAAGACGTCCGCGGACGAAGAGAACTCCGCCACCGTCAGTACCAGCGGGGTGATCCGGTTCTTCTGGAGAAACCGTCGTCCGCGCTCACCAAACGATTTCAGCGCCACGGGTTGGCAGCGGCCAAGCAGGATCAGCACGTTAATGTCGGAGCTACCCGATATCCAGCGGCCGGCGGCATAACTTCCGTAGACCACGACCGAGGAGAGATCCGAGCCAAACGTAGTCTGCACAATTGACACGAGCTCAGATTCGAGTTGTTGATTCTGGGCAGTGTTATCGCTGCCGGTTAATGTCTGCTTCATACTACCTGCCGGTTGGGGAAAATGTTCCCGTTGAAATGCGGTTCGACCGGAATAGTACCCCGAAACAACGGGAAATTCCAGCGGAAAACCGCGCATTGACAGACCGGGGCGAACGCGAGATACTTGTATGAGCATATTTGTCAGCTTTTCGCCCTAACCCCCGGTCCCCGGGAGGAGGCGCCATGACGGCACGCAATCCGTTCACTCATCGCACACTCTTTTGGACCCTCGTTCTTCTGCTCTTCCCCGCTTTCGCATCCGCAGAGGGCGTCATCACCTACCTTGAAGGCAGCGTTACTATTGTTCGCTCCGGGACGTCGCTTGTTGCGGATATCGGCAGCGACGTTCAGGAGCGAGACACCATCACCACCGGACCACGCGCCACCGCCGTTATCCGACTCGCGGGCGCGGCCGATATCAAGCTGCGCGAAAACTCAAGCGTCGACCTCAGCACCATCGGGAACTCCGTCAGCGTGGACCTGAATCGCGGCGGGGTGTTCGCCCGGGTCTTCGGGCAGATCCTCGGCGGGTTTGCCGTGGTGGCCGATACCGTGGTCGGGGGCGTTCGCGGCACCGAGTTCTTTGTGGCGTACGGCCGCACCATCGAAGACCTGCCCGACGTCTGGCTCTGCGTCAACAGCGGCGTGGTCGAGGTGACGGTCATCCCCACGGAGGCGACCATGCCCGTACGGGAGGGCGAAGGGGTGAACATCCTGGCCGGCATGCGCCTTACCGACGCCCGTCGCTACCGATGGACCGAACGACTCAACTGGAACATGGACCCCGCCGCGGGTTCCGTCTTTGACGACACCGATCTGGACGGCGCCTACGCCGACCTCTTGAACCAGGATTACGACTGATGAACACTACACGCTCTCCTATTGGCACCCGAGTCGCGCTTGTGTTGTCGCTGTTTGCGGTTACGACCGCACTGCATGCCGACCGACACGTACCGTCTTATCCTGATTCAAAACTGGAAGTCGCCACCCACGTCCGGGCGTTCTGGAAGCTCGACGAGTGGGAACCCATGGTGAGCCTCGACGGCCGCGCCGAAGACGGGTTTGAAGTGTTGTATCGATCGCTGACGCTCGGCAGCTACTATCGCCTGCACCGAAACGTAAAGGTGGGTGCCTTCTATCGCGTGCAGCAGGGCGCACGCCATGACGACGACTGGGTCGCCGCCGGCAGCGAATTCGAGTGGCAGGACACCAACTCCCGCACCGAACATCTGTTCTTCGCCGATGTCTCGCCACGCTTCCTGGTGCCGCAGTTGCCGGGCGAGGACTGGGTCTTCATGTTCAAGAGCCGCTACTTCTACAACACCTTCAACCAGCAGCAGTGGCTCACCCTGCGTCCTGGGCTCACCTGGTTCTGGATTGTCGACCGCGAACCGGTGCTGAACGTCGGGGCCAGCTACGAGTTCTACGTGCCGCTCAACTTTGGGGAGACACCGCTCTACGGCCACTGGCCCTACCTCAACGTGCTCTACCACCTGTCACCCACGATCAAGGTGGATGCAACCGTGGCCCGTCGGACCCGCACGTGGAGCACCTCCGAGGACGTCCAAAATGACCCGACGCACGGCGATTACCAGAAGCGAATCCGTACCTGGCTGCTCGGCCTGGGGGTGATTTTTCAGTTTTGATTTCCGGTCGGCCCGTGCGGCGCCGCCGCCTACTCCCCGACCGTCAGCTGCACCTTCACCGCCTCGGGCAGTGCGGTAACCGCGAATGCCTGATTCACGTCGGCGATCGGGAAGTGGTGGGTGATGAGGGGCCGCACGTCGATGCGCCGGTCGGACATGAGGTTGAGGGCAACGGGAAACTGATGGGCGGTGCGGAATGAGCCGAGTACGTTCAGCTCCTTGACCATGATCAGGTTGACCGGCATGGAGACTTCCCGCGTAATCGTTCCGATGTAAACCACCGTCCCGCCGCGGCGCGCAGCGTGTACCGCCGCCGTTACTGCGGCGGGGGCTCCGGACGCCTCAAAGACCAGCTCCATCTCGCCGGGGACCTCCCGAGAGGTGGGATCGAACGCGTGGGCCGCCCCGAGCGCAAGCGCCTGCTCCCGCCGCTCGGGCACGGGATCGGCAACGGTAACCGCGCCCACCCCGAAGGCCCTCAGCGTGAGCAGAACCAGTTGCCCGATGGTGCCCCCACCGAGGATCAACGCCGATTTCCCCACCACCGAGCCGGCGCGAGCGCAGGCGTGCAACGCGATCGTAAGCGGCTCGAGCGCCGCTGCTTCGTCCCACGAGAGTGAATCCGGCAGGGGCAGACAGTTGCGCTCGGGCATGACCACAAACTCGCGCATGCCGCCGTCCATGTGGGGATCCACACTGGCCGAGCCCATGAAGCGCATGTTCCGACACAGGTTGTACCGTCCCGTGCGGCAGAAGTCGCACTGCCCGCACGGCATGGCCGGGTCCACACCGATCCGGTCTCCCTCTTTGACGGCGGTAACCCCGCTTCCGACACCTGCCACCACTCCGGCGAACTCGTGTCCGAGCACAAAGGGGCGCTTGGCGATGAAGGCGCCGCACTGAAAGTGCCGGTAGTATTCGATATCGGATCCGCAGATCCCCACGCGGCGAATGGCGATGAGCACCTGTCCCGCGGCCGGTTGCGGTGGGTCGGTTTCACGAGCCTCGACGCGTTTCGCTTCGGTCAGGTAGTAAGCTTTCATTTACCGCGCTCCAAACAGCAGATTGGGCAGAAAGAGTGAGATCTGCGGCACGTAGGTCACGAGCATGAGAACGCCAATACTGACGAGCAGGAAGGGCACGATCGCCTTACTGATCTCGAACAGGGAGATCTTCCCAATCGCTGAGCAGACAAACAGACAGACACCCATCGGCGGCGTCGTGAGTCCGATCATGAGGTTGAGCACCGCGATGATGGCAAAGTGAATGGGGTCGATGCCGAGTTCGGTTGTCAGGCGAAGCAGCACGGGAAAGAGAATCAACAGGGCGGAGATGGTCTCCATGAAGGTGCCCACGAAGAGCAGCAGGATGTTGATGAGCAGAAGCACCAGAAAGCGATTGGTGGTCAACGAAAGGATCCCACTCGCCACCATCTGAGGCACCCCTTCGCTGATGAGGATCCACGCAAAGAGGTTCGCCAGCCCCACCAGCACCATGATCGAGGCGGTGGTGATTGCACTGTCGAGGAGGATCCGCGGGAGATCGCGAAGTTTGAGCCCCTTGTAGATGAAGAGCCCAACCACCAGCGCGTAGGCGGCAGCAACGATGGACGCCTCGGTGGGGGTAAACACCCCGCCCACAATTCCAAAGAGAATGATGAAGGTCATCAAGAGTGCCCAGAAGGCGCTGAGAAAGTTTTTACCAATTGCCCGAAACCCGGCCCACTCACCCTTGGGGTGACCGCGTCGGACCGAGATGAAGTAGGAGACTCCCATGAGCCCAAACCCAAGGAGAAAACCGGGGATGGCACCGGCGATAAACAGCCGACCGACGCTCAACCCGGTCATGGTGCCGGCGATGATCATGGGCAGGCTGGGCGGAATAATGGGGCCAATGGTGGAAGAAGACGCGGTGACGGCGCACGAAAATCCACTCTCGTAACCTTCGTCCTTCATCGCGGGGATGAGCACCGCACCAAGGCTGGCTGAATCAGCCACCGCGGTGCCGGAGATTCCGGCGAATATCATCGAACCGACGATATTGGCCAGACCCAATCCTCCCCGGATATGGCCCACCACGGAGTTCGCAAAGCCGACGATCTTGCGCGTGATGCCGCCGCCGTTCATCAGGTTGCCGGCCAGAATGAAGCCGGGCACGCTCAGAAGAACAAACACGTCCATGCCCGAGTAGAGCCGCTGCGGGATGATGATCAGTGGGATATCGCTGAAGATCAGATACGACAGGGCCGAGACTCCCAGCGAAACGGCAATCGGAAAGCCGAGGGCCATCGTCAACACAAAGACCGCAAACAGAATCCAGATCATACGGGGTTTTCCTTATCCAGCAGGCTTTCAGTCCGGTTGTCGGCTCGACGAGTGAATGATTTCTTCGATCTCGTGAACGGCGTTCTGGTCGACGACCACCGCCTCGCCGACCGTGCGATCACCGCCGGCCTGGACCACCTCCCGGTCTCGAACGGTTTGGATCATCCGTGCGACCACAAAAAACGCCATTCCAACCGCAATCACGATGGTAATGAAAAACATATTATTCATGGGGATTCGCAACGACGACGAAGTCTGCCGCGCCCCAATCGCGACAAACCGTCGCGCATGCAGAAAGAGCACCGTCAGAAACCCGAGCGTCACCGCGTCAATGAAGAGCTCGAGGATGACCCGCGCGGTTCCTCGAAGAGAGATAGGAAGCAGGTCGACGTTCACAAACGCCTTGTTCTTCATGGCAAGCCCTGACGCGAACGCCACGGTGTAGAGAAACGAAAAGCGCGCGGCCTCTTCGGTCCAGTGGACGCGAAACGGCAGCGCGTAGCGGGCGAGGATCTGCAGGAGCACCACTGCAATCATGACGGTGAAGCTCAACAGCGCACCGGCGGTGAGCACTTTATCTACCAGCTTTGTGATCATGGTCGCTCCGCAGTGTGCCATGGCAGACGGCGCACCGTGGTACGCCGTCTCCTGGGCGAGGTTCTATTATCGAGTATTCACGATCCGTTCGTACATCGCAAGCTGCTCTGCTGTCAACGTACGGCGCACCGCGTCGGTGGCAAGACTCTGAAACGCCGCGAAGTCAACCTGGACAAAAGTCATACCAAGGTCCTTGAGTTCCTGCTCCAGCCGGGACTCCTCTTCCAGGAACATGCGTCGCTCGAAGGCCTGCATTTCGCGCCCCGCGTCCAGAACGATCTGCTGCAGATCCTGTGGCATCGACTGGAACACCTCTTCGCCGATCACTACGTAGATCCAGCCGCGAACGTGCTCGGTGAGGTTGAGGTGACTCTGTACCTCATAGAAGCTGGCGCTTCGAATGAGTGAGTACGGATTCTCCTGTCCGTCGATGGTTCCCTGCTGGAGGGCGGTGAACACTTCACCAAAGGCCATCGGGGTGGGATTGGCTCCCAGGGTTTCCCACACGCTCACAAACAGCGGTACGTTGGGAACGCGCAGTCGCATGTTGTTCAGATCGCGGGGGTGACGGATCGGCCGATTGGAGGTCAGGTTACGCGGTCCACGGGCGAAGTACGCAATGGGGCGAAGACCCACCGTGTCGGTGATCTGCTGCTCGATCTCGCGTCCGAGCGGTCCCGATGCGACCGTGTCCAGATGGGCGAGGTCGCGAATCGCGTAGGGCGCACCGAGAAGGGCCGCCATCGGCGCCCAGTTCTGGAGCGACTCACCGGTAATGGTCATATGGGCGGTTCCCGCCTGAATGCCGGTTACCGTGTCCATCTCGCTTCCCAGCTGCTCGTTGGGGAAGATGTTGACCTGGATGCGTCCCTGTGAACGCGATTCCACGTTTTCTTTGAAGTTTACCGCTGCCAGGTGCCATGGGTTCTGCTCGTTGGCAAGATGCCCAAAGCGCAGCGTGTAAACCTGTTGGGCCTGATCTCGCGATCCACCGGCACTGACCAGAGCCGCTGCCATCAGCACCAGCATGGCCGTCATGAGAATTTTTCGAATCATTGTGACCTCCTAATAATCCGATAAGAAACCGCTGCCGTGGTCGGGTCTGCTCACGGCGTTCCTCCACCGCAGCGGGAACGCAGTATACCCGAGCGCGCGCACCTTGTCAATTTGTAAGACAGCTTGACAGCGCCATGCACCCATCGTATGATCGCTTCCATGCGCGATAGCGTGAACCGACAGTCGGTGGCTTCCCAGGTGGCCGACGCCCTCATGGACCAGATTCACGAAGGCTTGCTGCCCCCCGGGGGACGTCTCCCCTCGGAGCACGCGCTGAGCGAACTGTTTGGCGTCAGTCGGCCCATGGTGCGAGAGGCCATCCGGGATCTGAGCGCCAAGGGGTATATCCGCGTAGTCAATGGGCGCGGGGCGGTTGTGCGCGAAATGAACGATGAGCCGCTTCGCATCTTCTTCCGCCGCGTTCTGGGCCCCGACTATCTCGCGTGGAAGGACCTGATGGTGGTGCGCCGCCTGCTTGAGGGCCACGCCGCCGCGGCGGCCGCCGCCGCCGCCGGCGATGAAGACATCGCGGTGCTGAAGAGCATCATCGATCGCATGGGAGCACGAACGCAAACCCCTGCTCTCTATGCCATCGTTGATATGGAGTTTCACGTTGAGATCGCCCGCATCTCCGGCAACCTGCTGATACACTACCTGATCAAGTCCGTCCGGGACTCGGTCCGCAGTATCATGGAGCGAGCCCTCATGTTGACCGACAAGCAGAAGTTTGACGAGATTCATCAGCTGCACATCGATATTTTCGACGGGATCGCGCTGCGAAACCCCGAACGAGCCCGTGCGGCGATGGACCGGCACTTCGCCGATGTCCAAGCCCGAGTGGAAAAACAGCTGGAAAAGGAACAACCATGAAATTGGGATTTGGATTCTACGCGCACATGCTGAATGACGATCACTACCGTTTCGCACGACAGTGTGGCGCCACGCACGCGGTGGTTCACCTGGTAGACTACTTTCACCAGGGTAGCGGTCACACCGATGCCGACAGCCAGCCAATCGGCGGGCGCGGTGGATGGGGCGTGGCCGGAGCCAACCGCCACTTGTGGAGCTACGACTCGCTTGTGGGCATCCGCGATGCGATGGCCGTCCATGGCCTGACCTTCGAGGCGATCGAGAACTTCGACCCGGCCGACTGGCACGACGTGCTGCTGGATGGCCCTCGCAAGATGGAACAGATTGAGCGTTTGAAGCAGATCGTTCGCGACGTCGGGCGGGCGGGAATCCGCACCATCGGATACAACTTCAGCATTGCCGGGGTTGCCGGGCGCATCATCGGAGACTTCGCGCGCGGCTCAGCTCCGTCGGTTGGCATGGACGGGGTAGACGATACCCCCATTCCCAACGGCATGGTGTGGAACATGGTGTACGATCAATCCGCCCCCGCCGGCGTCCTCCCCGAAATCACCCACGACGAGCTGTGGAATCGACTGGCGTTCTTCCTGAACGAACTTCTTCCCGTAGCCGAAGAAGCCGGCGTTCGCCTTGCCGCCCACCCAGACGACCCGCCGGCGGAGCGGGTGCGCCGGCAGCCGCGTCTGGTTTACCGGCACGATCTCTACCAGCGCCTCATCGACCTGAACCCATCTCCGGCAAACGCCCTCGAGTTCTGCCTGGGAACCTTGATGGAGATGCCTGACGGGGATATCTATCAGACCATTGAACAGTACGTCGCACAGGACCGCGTTGCCTACATCCATTTCCGGAACATCGTCGGCAAGGCGCCGCACTACCGCGAGGTCTTTCTCGATGAGGGCGATCTGGACATGGCGCGCGTGGTTGGCCTGCTGAAACGACTGCGCTATGACGGTGTGGTCATTCCCGATCACACGCCGCAGATGAGCTGCACCGCCCCGTGGCACGCCGGAATGGCGTTTGCAATGGGCTACATGAGTGCGCTGGACAAAACGGTTCATGGTAACGAGTGATCGCCTCGAATCAAACGGCGCTGATTCTCATGGGCATGAGGCGCAATCAACCAAATACCAACAGATCGCCGCGACGCTGACGGATCGTATGTACGACGGCGTCTATCCACCCGGGACGGCGCTGCCGACTACACAACAGCTCGGTGAAGAGTTTGGGGCAGGTCTCTCCACGGTGCGTGAAGCGATTCGCGAACTGCGGGCGGTAGGCGCCGTGGAGCTCGTTCCGGGCAAGGGGGCGATCGTTCGGCGCAGACACGATGAACTGCTGCGGGTGTTCTTTCGCCGCGTACTCGGTCCGGATTTCCAGGCGTATCGCGATTTCATGGATGTTCGAAACCTGTTGGAAAGTGAGGCCGCATCGCTTGCAGCACACAATGCAAGCGATGCTGACATCGAAATACTCAAGGGCATTGTCGAGCGCATGGGGAGCCATCGCTGCAATCCTGATCTGTATGCCCGGACCAATGCGGAGTTTCATCAGGAAATCAGCCGCTTATCAGGGAACGACCTCATCCATTATCTGATCAAATCGGTGAAGGAATCCGTTCATTATGTGATCGAACGAACTGTCGGGCGGGTACCGCCAATGACCTTCGAAGACATCCACCAAGCTCACATCGACATCTTTGATGGAATTGCGTGCAGAGACCCCAAGAAAGCCGCCGACGCGATGCATCGCCATTTCTCGCTGGTCATCGACTGGGTCGACAAGAACCTCGCCGACAAGGATCGCGCAAAGCCGAGAGCGATGAACGCGTAGACCGCACGTTCGCGCTTATTTCACGCGACCGAGGGCCTGCTCAATATCGGCAATGATATCCGCTACCGTCTCGAGGCCAATCGACACGCGCACCAGACCCGGTGTGATACCAACCGCCTGGCGCTCGGCTTCGGTCAATTTGGAGTGGGTGGTTGTGGCCGGGTGGGTGGCGATGGAGCGCGCGTCGCCCAGGTTTGAGCTGCGGGTAATCATGGACAGGCCGTCCAGAAAACGCGTGCCGCCATCGATACCGCCGGCCACCTCAAACGTGACCACTCCGCCTCCGTGGCGCATCTGCCGTCGCGCCAGCTCAACCTGCGGGTGAGAATCCAGGAAGGGGTAGCGAACCTCGTTGATCTTTGGGTGGCTCGGCAGATGCCGCGCCACCGCCAGCGCGTTCTCGCAGTGGCGCTCCATCCGCACCGAGAGCGTCTCGAGGCTCTTGGAGAGCAGCCACGCGTTGAACGCCGAGAGCGCGGGACCCGTCGCACGGCAGAAACTGCGCACCTCGGAAATCAACTTCGCAGGGCCCAGGACTGCGCCGCCGAGAACCCTCCCCTGCCCGTCGATGAACTTGGTGGCCGAGTGGGTCACCAGGTCGGCGCCCAATCGCGCCGGGTTCTGCAGGTAGGGCGTCGCGAAACAGTTGTCCACGTTGAGAATTACTCCGCGATCCTTCGCGAGGGCGCCGAGCCACTGCAGATCGACGAGGGCGAGCCCCGGGTTTGACGGGGTCTCAACAAAAATCATCTTGGTTCGCGGCGTGATCGCGCGCTCCCATCCGGGGAGGTCGGTGGGATCAACGTAGGTGTGTTCGACGCCAAA
>SLTF01000090.1 GCA_007130025.1 Spirochaetales bacterium
ATGAGTTCCAGCTTGACCTCGGCCTGTTCTTCATCGCTGCAAGCAACCTCGAGCGCCACGACGTGCAACTGTCGGTTACCTACAACCCGTGGGCGCAGGAGCCGGCCGCGTCGCTGCTCTACGCGTATACGCCACAGGTCACGCGCTGGACGATGCGCGCGTCCCACGATTACACGGCCAACACCGGAGACCGAAGTCTCACCGCGGCCCTCGGAGCCGAGCGTCCGCTGTTCATCCAGAGTCGCCCGGCGTTTACGCGGTTTCTGGTTGCCGGCGTGGAGGCCGAGTACCAATGGGATCGGTTCGCGCCCAGCGATATCACGGTCGAAGCCGTCGAGCTCATCGCGGCGGCCCGCCTTGCCCGATTTGGCACGGCGGCGATCCGGGATTTCTACGGCGGCGGCCGGGAGATCAGCACGCAGATTGTCTACCGCCCTGCCCTGCTCGACGCCCCCGAAGATCTGATAGAGACAACCAACCGGGCCCTCTTCAGCGTCCAGCCGCTCGCACGCGTGCGGCGTACGATCGGCGCCCTGCAGCTGGTGCCCGGCGCCGCGGTCACCACCAGCAGCGCCGGTGATGCGCTCGGGCGCATCCCCTATCGCAGCGGTGGCTTCGATGACCGGCGCACCACGGGAGACAATGCGACACCGGCGAACCGCGATCTCGGCTGGATGGGAAGCGTCGCACTGCGCATGCCACTTGGCATCTACGACGCGGCGTGGCGTGGATTGGCGTCTACCGGTACCGGACTGTCGCTCTACGTGGAGCAGGGTGGCGCCTTCCATGGCGCCACGCTTGAACCAACGGCATCTACCGTTGTGGGAAGCGAGCTGAGCGTCGATCTCTTCTTCAACATGCTTCCGCTTCGCCTGACCGGTGGTGCGGCGTACCGGCTGCCGCACCCCTCGTCGGTTACCGATACGGCATGGAAGGTCTACCTTGGTCTCGGCCTTGGAGGGTGATCGACGTATTGCGCGCACGGCGGTTTGGCAATAGAATCGGATCATGAAACCCGATATCAGCACGTCCTATATGGGACTGAAACTTTCGTCTCCCGTGGTTGCTTCGAGTTCCGGAGTCACCGACAACACCGAGAACCTGAAGAAGCTGGAAGATCACGGTGTGGGCGCCGTTGTACTGAAGTCACTCTTCGAGGAAGAGATTGTCGCCGAAATGCAGCGTGCCCAGACTCAGATGGAACGCCCCGGGTACACCTTCCCCGACATGGCCGACATGTTCGACTTTGTAGACACCGAGACCGGCGTCACCAACTACCTGGACCTCATCCGGCGGGCCAAGTCTGCACTGGCGGTTCCGGTGATCGCGTCGGTCAACTGTATCTCGGCGCAGAAGTGGACCTACTTCGCCGGAGAAATCCAGAAGCAAGGTGCGGATGGCCTGGAGCTGAACATCTTTCTGATGCCCTCCGACTTCGACGCCCCGGGAGCTGCGGAGTTTGAGCGCACCTACTTTGACATCGTCTCCAACGTCCTGGAGCAGGTTACCATTCCCGTCTCCGTAAAGGTGAGCCACTACTTCACCCTGCTCGGCAAGACCCTTGCCGAACTCTCGAATACGGGGATCAAGGGATTGGTGCTGTTCAACCGGTTCTTCAGCCCGGATTACAACCTTTCCGATCTCAGCATCGTCCCGTCCAGCGTGCTGAGCACACCGGCGGAAATGGCGCTCTCGTTGCGCTGGATCGCGATCATGGCGGGGCGCGTCGGGTGCGACCTGGCGGCATCAACCGGGGTGCACGACGGTGACGGGGTGATCAAGCAGCTGCTCGCCGGTGCCAACGCGGTGCAGATCGCATCGGTACTCTACCAGAACGGACTTGATGTGGTGCACCGAATGAACGAGCGGCTCTCCGGGTGGATGGCCGAACAGGGCCACGCCACCGTCGCGGATTTTCGCGGAACGCTCAGTCAGGCCCGCGTCGCCAACCCGGCTGCCTACGACCGCGTTCAGTTCGTCAAGAATTTTCGTGCGATGAAGTAGCGTCACCCTCGTCTATTGCCGCCTGCCCCTCAGGGGCTGCGTGCATGATGACGGCAACGGTGAATACCCCGGCGAGGTAGGTCCAGGCAGACGCCACGAATGGAATCACGTACTCAACGCCGGGCACGTCCACCAGTCTAAACATGCCAATCAGCGGGAGTAAAACCGGCAACACAAAGACAACCGCAGCCATCGTCAGTACCGTCTTGCGGTTGTTCAGGTACATCGACTGGCTGTAGTACATCGCGTAGAGCGGTGTGTCGCCGTTCAGTACGGTGAAGTAGAGCGCCCATCCAAACCTGACGTAGGCCAGCACCGTCATCACCATGACGGGTATGGTAGCCAGAAGGCCAACCATTGGCCCCGGTTCGGTCCGGCCGGTGATCAGAACCGCGCCGTAGACGAGTGCGAATGCCACCGGAAGACCGGCCATCGCCCAGAGCATGACGCGAAAGAGCGAGAGAAACGCGGTAGCGAAATAGCGCATCATCGCGCGGACGCTCTCATCGAGTACCGTCCCGTAATCTTCGCGGGGTTCCCCGGCGAGAAAGGCCTGCGACACCTTCACCATGAAGATGAACCCCACCGCACTGACGATGTTGTACAGAATGAAATATATCGTGTATCGAAACGAACCAATCCCTTCGGTGGTCTCCACTGAACTCCAGGGTGGATAGAGCACCAGAAACGCGAGCGCGCCAATCAGGTTGGTCATGAGCCACGCCGCGCCCAGCGCCTTCCCGTGGCGGCGCAGGCAGTCCCGGGTGTGCTGCCACGCGTTGGTGAGCGAGACGCTGATGCGTACGTGTGGATCGTTTCTCACAGGGACTCCTCGTCGGCCCATCATGCGCGAATGAAGACGCCTTGACAACCGCGTTTCGATCGTGCGCAATGAAACCGACTCACTTCACAGGAGGCGCACTATGGCAGCAGATCGGGTACGGTGGGGCATCATCGGGTGCGGATGGATCGCGCACGCGTTCGCAAAGGGACTCGCGCTTGTTCCCAACGCCGAGCTGGTAGCCGGAGCATCGCGCACCGCGGGCAAGGCAGCGGAGTTTGCCGCGCAGTATCCGCCAATGCGCGCGTATTTCGACTACGAGTCACTCGTGCGGGATCCCGAGGTGGACGCCGTCTACGTGGCCACCACGCACAACTTCCACCATGACAACGTTCGACTCGC
>SLTF01000380.1 GCA_007130025.1 Spirochaetales bacterium
CCGTCTGCGTTGCGCCGTCCGGCGATGATCCGCTTCCACGACGACGCGGATCTCCTTCTGTGGGAACAGCCTGACGCCCTGCATTGGCTGCATCGCGAACATGGGTACCAGGGCTCGATCGAACTGTCCGGAACCCTTCGGGCGGCAGCGGTTGACCCATCGGTTGCGCTGCTGGGAGTGGTCACCGCGTTACCCGATTCGTCGGACGGCGTGCTGTTCCTGCATCACCCCGGCTCCGACATTCCCTTTGTGCGGCTTCCCATTGCCGGCGGGAGCGAGGTCCTTCGGATGCAGGACGGGCTCCTGCTCATCAGTGCAGGGTCGTATCTGATTGCGTATCGGGTAGGAAGGGGCTGAGATGAGCCGATTTGCGTTGTTGGCACTGTTGTGGACGATTGGTATCGCGTCGGCCGGTGCGTGGCAGTGGCCGGTAGACGGTGGGGTTCTCGTGACCGGATTTGCCCAGCTTCACCATGACGGCTTCTCCCGCGGAGTGGTGTTTGCCGGGGACGGCGCCGAGGTGCGCTCGGCCGCAGCCGGGGAGGTGGTGTTCTTTCTGGCACCAGGCAACCGGGCGCATCCGTTGGGAAATTTCGTGGCCCTTTCGCACGATGGGGGCTTTCGGTCGGTCTATACCGCGCTGGAAGATTTCGATATCAACGACGGCGTCACTGCGGTTGCCGCCGGGCGGCGACTGGGAACGGTGGGAGGATCAGGGTTTGCCCGCGGTCGGCGTGTGGGATTTCAGATCATTGACGAAGAACTCGACGCCTTCGTGAACCCGATGCTCATTCTTCCACCGCGAGTGGACCGGCGCGCGCCGGTGGTGGGCTCGATCCTGCTGGAACGGGACGGCCAGACCATTGCCGCAACCACGGTTACGCCGTACGGCGCACCGGGTGCCGCCCGTCTCCTGGTAGAGACCTTCGACCCGAGCGCGGAGACCGGCGCGAACATGGTGCCCCTCGCTCCGTACGAGATCGTTGTCGAGCTCGACGGAAGGGAGATCCGCCGGATCACCTTCGAAACCCTGCAGGCGCGCGAGGGAGCGGTAGTACTCGCGGGGCGGTACCGCGCAGACGAACTCTACCGCAGCGAGCGGCTGCTCGATCTGGGGGAGATTGTCGTTGGTGACCGGTCGGTTCCGCTTTCCGTCACGGTGCGCGATTTTGCCGGAAACCGGGTTCGGCGCGCGATCACGCTCAATCCGTCCGCAGTGGCAGAACCCCAGGCGGGACCATGAAGACCTTTTCCATCGTCCCGTCGACTCGGGAACGCCGGGAGGATACGGCGTGCGTGATATGCGGCGAAACGAAGACCAGGGTTGTCTGGGATTGCGGAACGTTCTCCTTCGCGCGCTGCCGTCAATGTGGGCACCATTTCCAGAATCCCCGTCCGGTCTTTGACGATCTGAAAGCGCGCTACGACGCGGAGTATTTCCAGTATGAAATCGAAAACGCCGAGGGGTTTCTGGCCTTGATGCACCTGGGCCTGGTTGACGTGAAGTTTTTTGACGATGAGCCGACGCTTCGTGAAGCCGGAGCGTTTCTGGATGTAGGGTGCGCGACCGGAGCGCTGCTTGCGGAGTTCCGCGACCGAAACTGGAAGGTACACGGTATCGAGTTGTGCGAGCCCGCGGCGCGCTACGGTATCGAACAGCGGGAGGTGCCCATCCACGTCGGAACCCTCGACGATGCACCCTTCGCTCCCGCGACGTTTTCAGCGGTACACAGCTCGCACGTCATCGAGCACGTGCCGGATCCGCGTGCGTTTGTTCGGAGGATTCGCGAGCTGCTGCAACCCGGCGGGGTGCTGGTGCTGGTGACTCCCGATCGGTCGGGCGCTCAGGCTCGGCTGTTTCAGGCGAGATGGCGATCCGCCATTGCCGATCACCTGAATCTTTTCAGCGCCGCACACTTGCAGGCGCTGTTGCGGTCGGAAGGGTTTACGATTGAGCGAAAGCGTAGCTGGGGTGGACTCGCCGCCGGAGCTGCGCCGGCATGGCTGAAACGACCCGCGGATCGTTTGGCGAAGTGGCTCAACGTTGGCGACGTGATGGCAATCCGGGCTCGGCGGTTGCCGTAAGCCTCAGAGGCTCCCTTGACAACGGATACGCCATTTCCTACCATGGCCAGAACATGATCAGAGCGCGTCTGGCTGAACTTTCCATGGAAACCCTCATTGAACTCGCTTCTGAGCATGACGTGGATGTATCCCCGGATATGTCGCACGAGGTCCTCGTCGATCTCATCGCGGAAGAGATCGAAGAGGACATTCTCGAAAGCGAGCTCAACGACAACTATCCCATCCAGCTGGAGCGAAAGAAGTACGATCTGCTCGGTGGGGTGGGGCGCTCTCGCAGTCCGGATGAAGACAGTGAGCCCGAGTTGCCGGCGCGATATAACGAGACCCGTATCGTGGTCATGCTGCGGGATCCGGCGTGGGCGTACGCGTACTGGGATCTCCCCGAGTACGCTGAGGATCTGGAGCAGGACGAGGGGCCGCTGGAGGACCTGGTACTGCGGGTGGTTGAACTGCGCGACCACGAAAGCACAACCAGTGCGGCCTACGATATCGGGTTCTTCGACATCCCCATTCTGCCCTCCGACAACTCACGATATATCAACCTTCCCCATCAGGAAACGCACTACCGAATCGATCTGATCTCGATGCTGGATGAGGTTGAGACGTTGCTCGCCTCATCCAATACGATTGCGGTACCCTTGGGAAACTTCGCACCGCTGGGAGACGACGAGGCAGCTCGAAGAACGGAACAGATTACCGCGATGTCCGGATTGCAGAAGCTTGATGTTCCCACCTTTGGGAACGCAATTCCGCAGCGGATCATCTCCGTCTTCGACGGAAACTAACTCGTACCCGAAGAGGAACTGATGTCAAAAGGCTCCGTCATTCTGCTTCTTCACGCCCACCTTCCCTTCGTGCGCCATCCGGAGTATCCATCGTTTCTGGAAGAGCGGTGGCTCTTTGAGGCGATCTCGGAAACCTATCTTCCCTTGCTGCGTATGCTTGACCGGCTTCACGCCGACGACGTTCCCTGCAAGCTCAGCGTTTCGCTCTCCCCAACCCTGGTCACGATGCTTGCAGACCCCGTTCTACAAGACCGCTACGTCGGCTACCTCGACCAGCAGCTCGACCTCGCCGATCGGGAAGTCACCAGGACTCGAGG
>SLTF01000332.1 GCA_007130025.1 Spirochaetales bacterium
ACCGAAGTACCCAGAAGGGCCGCGACCGTTTGAAGCTCCCGAACCTCGGGCAGCTGCCCCGGTTCGATCTCCTGGATCCCACGGATCTCGGAGAGATCGCCGCTGCCGATTCTCTGCCCGTCGGAGGCTGCTTCGCGGGCAGTGCCGAGACTTTGCGCCGTCTGCTGCAAGGTCTGTTCGAAGAGCTGAGCCACGCGAAGTACCTCGGCGATTTCGGTCACGAGCGAATCCAGCTGCTGCTCTGAGGACTCCAGATCGCGTGCGCGCGACGAGGCAAGACGCACGTTCCCGGTGTAGATCGTGGCGTAATAGAAAAACCCGAGCATTCCCAGAAGCAGTACCGCGACGATGCCGGCCAGAACAAACGCATTCAGCTGAAAATTAAGCCCCTTCCGCTCGGAATGCGGAATGAGCATGATGGTAAACCGTCTGCGAGTCAGCTCAGCCAGGCCGCTGAAAACCGAACCCACCGCGCGGAACAATCTCCGAAAAATGCCCGCTCCTCGAATCGACAAATCGTATCCTTCCTGATGGCACTGCAGATTGTTTCGAGAGCGCATCCATATGGCGACGAAGTAATCCCCTATCGCACTCATTTTCACAGTAGCACGCAGGAGGGCCTTTGTCAAACGCGTTGACGGGGTATCAGGAATGTGCTACCCTTTGCCACAGAAATACCGAACACACGCGATTCTTCGCCACACGGAAGCAATGAATGAAACTGTTTGACTCGCATGCCCATATCGGGTTGATTAACGAGGACCCGATAGAACAACTGATTATTGTTCAAGAAGCCCGACAGGCCCATGTCGAAGGCATCCTGAGCATTTGCAACAACCTGCGCGACTTTTTCCAGATTCACGAAAACCTCGTGACCGCGTCCCACGTGTACCACGCGGTAGGGGTGTCTCCGTCGGAAGTTACCAATCCCGGGAAAGACTGGGAGACCAAGATCCTGGAAGGAAGCCGCCTTGAGCGAGTCGTAGCGATTGGAGAAATTGGTCTTGATTACTACCGCAAGTTCGGGAACAAGGACTCACAGATCGAGTTGTTTATCCGACAACTGGAGCTCGCCGACAAACTCGATCTCCCGGTGGTGATCCACAATCGTGACGCAGGACGGGATGTGCTGGACATCCTGAAAGACCGCATTCCCCGCAAAGGTGGTGTCCTCCACTGCTACTCCGAGGATTGGAACTACGCGCAGGAGGCGCTCGAGATCAATCTCTTCATTTCCTTCGCGGGCAATGTGACCTACCGCAACGCACGAAACCTCCACGAGACCGCGCGGAACATGCCGCTCGATCGCATTCTCATTGAATCCGAGAGCCCATTCATGGTGCCCTCGGCTCACCGGGGCAAGCGAAATCGCCCTTCGTACCTGGTAGAGACGGCGCAGTTCATTGCCGAGCTCCGCGAAGAACCGATCGAGCAGGTAACCGAACAGATCTACGACAACACCCGCCGGTTGTTCGGCATCGGGTAAGGTATCCTCGATCGGCATGCCGCGTTCGGTCGTATTGACCGCGCCGCGCATAGGTTGCTATACAGTTGAAGTGCAGCACGATACCCTCGGTCATTTTTGCGGCGTCGCGGGAATTTTCTCTCGCGACGAGATAAACATCCCCGAACAGCTCTTCTTTCCCCTCTTTTCTCTGCAGCACCGTGGGCAGGAAAGCGCGGGCATCGCCTACCGGCGCGATGGGGAAACCATCGTCTACAAGGACCTGGGGATGGTCGCACAGGTGCTTGGTCGGTACCTGGACCGGGATCGGCCGTCTCATCTGGGCATTGGCCATGTTCGCTACTCAACCCACGGTGGGAACAAACTGGAGAACGCACAACCGATTCACGTGCGGTGCAACAAGGGAGAAATTGCCCTCGCCCACAACGGGAATATCTCCAACAGCCGCCGGCTTCAGGCTGAGCTCTTTGACGACGGATCGATCTTTCAGACCTCTTCCGACAGCGAGCTGATACTGCACCTTATCTCGCGGTCGCGCGCTCCAAGCTTCACCGAAGCTCTGGTGGAGACCCTCGATCGAGTAGAAGGTGCCTTCAGCATGGTACTGATGCACGACGACAGCCTCATCGCGGTACGCGATCCCTCCGGGTTTCGGCCGCTCTTCGTCGGTACGGCCAACGGGCGCACCGTGGTGGCATCGGAAAGCTGCGCCCTCGATATTCTCAACATGTTCGAGTATCGAGAGCTCGAACCCGGTGAGATGATTCGCATCGATCGCGACGGAATCACGTCGACCATGCTCCCGCGGAAACTGCCGACACGGCAGTGCATCTTCGAGCTCATTTATTTTGCCCGGCCCGACTCTACCGTGTTTCGTACCTCGGTCTACTCCAGCCGAAAACGCATGGGCGCGGAGCTTGCCCGAGCGGACGGACGCATCGGTGACATCGTGATTCCCGTTCCCGATTCGGGAAACAGCGCCGCTCTGGGGTACGCGGAGGAGTCGGGACTCCCATTCGATCTGGGCCTGACTCGAAATCACTACGCGGGGCGTTCCTTCATCATGCCCACAACCGGCGAACGGCAGATGGCCGTGCGGATGAAGCTCCACCCCATCCGCGATATCATCCGGGGCAAGCGCGTGATCCTGGTGGACGACTCTCTGGTGAGGGGAACCACGGCAAAGATCCTCGTGTCACTGATGAAGGAGGCGGGTGCCACCGAAGTCCACCTTCGACTCTCAGCTCCGGAGATCCGCTGGCCCTGCTTCTTTGGGATCGACATCCCAACCCGGGAAGAACTGATCTCCAACAGCATGACCCCCGATGAGATCGCGCGGGCAATTGGCGCCGACTCGGTGCGGTTTCTCTCGATCGAGCAGCTGAAGCGGTGCGTCGGCGAGCCGCATCGGTACTGCGTCTCCTGTTTCACCGGCCGCTATCCGTTTGCCGTTCCGCTTCCCGGTGCCCTGATGGAGGATGAGTCATGACCGGCCCCCGCACCTACCGTGAAGCAGGAGTCGATATCGATGCGGGTGACCGATTTTCCCGTTTTATTGCATCGATCAAATCGCCGGCCCTCCTGAAATCAATCGGCGGCTTTGCCGGTGGTGTGCCGTTGGACGTGCAGCGATTTCGTAACCCCGTGCTGCTCTCGAGTACCGACGGCGTCGGAACCAAACTGCTCGTGGCGCGTGAACTCGGAATCTACGACACCGTAGGAATTGATCTGGTGGCCATGTGCGTAAACGATCTTCTGGTCTGTGGCGCCGAACCGCTGCTTTTCCTGGACTACATCGCGTGCGGCGCAATCAACGAGCCGGTTCTCCAGGCGGTTGTTGGCGGAATTGTGCGTGGATGTGAGATGGCCCGCTGCGTGCTCGCCGGCGGTGAGACCGCGGAGATGCCCGACCTGTACGCGGGCGACGAAATCGACCTCGCCGGGTTTTCGGTTGGGCTTGTGGAGCGCGATCGGCAGCTTCCCCGCCCGGCTGATATCCGGCCGGGAGACCGCATCGTTGGTCTTGGATCCTCCGGCGTTCACTCAAACGGGTTCAGCCTGGTGCGAAAAGTGCTTCCCAAGCGCTTCTGGCATTCGGCGCTGACACCAACGATCATCTATGAGCCGCAGATGCGATTCCTTCGGGAGCACGACGCGGTAACCGCGGCAGCGCACATTACCGGCGGTGGACTCGAAGGCAATATCGCCCGCGTGGTTCCCGAGGGAATGGTCGCCCGGTTGACGTGGGACTGGAAGGTGCCCGAGGTCTTCCCCCTGATTCAGGAGCATGGACGGATCGCTCCCGAAGAAATGCGCCGGGTGTTCAACATGGGTATCGGCCTGGCCGCAATCATTAGTCAGGACGGTTGCGACGCCGTACTCACCGCGGCACACGCATCGGGAATCGACCTGGTACCGATAGGAACGGTGCAGGAAGCAGAGACCTGAGCATGGCAAATCTCGCGGTCTTTGCGTCCGGCACCGGCACCAACTTCGGCGCGATCGCCGATCGCATTGCGAACTCCGTCCATCGGGTGGTATGTCTCCTCGGCGATGTTCCCGATGCGCCGGTCTTCCAGAGGGCTGCCGAACGCGGGATTCCCGCCCATTGGGTTTCCTACCGGGATCGACCCAGGGAAGACGCCGAGTTGGAGCTTCTTGCCCACGTGAACCGGTACCATACCCACCTGATCGCCCTCGCCGGCTTCATGCGTCTGCTGACTCCCCGCTTCCTCGACGCATTCGCGGGAACGGTCATCAACGTTCATCCTTCGCTCCTGCCGCGTTACCCCGGCGTCGGCGCCATTGAAAAAAGCATCGAAAGCGGTGATACTGAGCTGGGAATTACGATTCATGAGGTGGATTACGGTCTCGATACCGGGCCCGTCCTGTTGCAGCGCTCCTTCGCCCGGAACGGTGGTGACTCGCCTGCCGTTCTCGCCGAGCGCATTCATCACCTGGAACATCGCTGGTACCCCGAGGTAATCATGGACCTGCTGGACGCACTGTCCCGCGAAGGTTCCTGATCCCGGACACCTTGCGAAACCCCGCACGGAGGCACTGATTGAGAGTACTGATTCTGGGAAACGGGGCACGCGAACACGCCATCACCTGGAAGTTCTCCCAGAGCCGAAGGATCGCAGGGCTCTTTGTCGCTCCCGGTAACGCCGGAACCAGCGGCGTGGCTACCAATCTGCCGCACGTAGACCCATGTGATCCTCAGGCGGTACTGGATGCGTGTCAGGGATTTCGGATCAATCACGTGTTCATCGGGGGCGAGGATCCCCTTGCCGCCGGCGTCTCGGACGCCCTGATCGAAGCAGGGATTCCCTGCATTGGCCCCCGACGCAAAACCGCGCAGCTTGAGACCAGCAAGGCGTTCTCCAAAGCGTTCATGGAACGCAACGGCATCCCCACCGCCCGTGCGAATGCCTTCACCTATTTCCCCGCCTTTGAGCGCTTCATCCGCGAGCGCGATCGCCGCCTGGTGCTGAAGAAGAGCGGTCTCGCGGCCGGAAAAGGGGTGCTGGAATCCGACGACACCGATGAGATGCTCGCATACGGAAAGAACGTGCTCGAAACCGACACCCTCGTGGTAGAAGACCACCTGGTGGGCTACGAGGTCTCGGTGTTCGCCCTGACCGACGGCGTTACCCATCGCCTTCTTCCCTGCTGTACCGATTACAAGAAGGCGGGCGACGGAGGAACCGGACCAAATACCGGCGGAATGGGCTCGATCTGTCCCGTACCCTGGCTCGAGAACACGGCGTGGGAGCGAATACAGAACGAGATTGTCGAGCCCACCTTCACCGCCTTGCGCTCGGAGGGACTCTCCTTCGTTGGGGTGCTCTATTTCGGCATCATGGTGACCGCCGACGGCCCCTTTGTTCTTGAGTACAACCTCCGATTTGGAGACCCCGAGGCGCAGGTCCTGCTTCCCCTGATTCGCGCTGATTTTGGGGATCTGTGTGAAGCGATGACCAAGCAGAGGCTCTCTGAGTTTTCCATCGAGGTATCACCCAAGAGTTCGGTGGGGGTAGTTGTGGCGGCAAAAGGATACCCGGGACCGTACGAGACCGGCATTCCCGTCACCGGGTTACCTGCCGGCGACTCAACCCTGGTATTTCACGCGGCAACCAGCGAGCGCGATGGGGTAACCCTCACCGGAAGCGGCCGCTGTTTTACGGTTGTGGGTCGCGGAAAGGAGCTGCTGGACGCGATGAACACCGCGTATAACGCAGTCGCGTCGGTTCGCTTTGACGGCGCCTGGTATCGCCGGGACATCGGCGGTCGAATATTCGGAAACTGATTGGAATCAAGAACGGTCAGGACGGTTCGCGAAATCGCTGCTGTTGCCGGCTCGCCTCGTAGAGAAGGATCCCCGCGGAGACACTGACGTTCAGCGAGTCCACGGTACCACCGGTGGGGATTCTCACGATTGTGTCGCACCGATCCCGTACCAGACGGCTCAGCCCCTCGCCTTCGCTGCCCAGTACCAGTGCAACCCGTCCCGTAAGTTGTTGACGGTCAATCGGCTCGCCGGTCATGTCCGCACCGTAGATCCAGAACTCGGCCTTCTTCAGCACCTCGAGTGCGCCCGCGACGTTGGGTACCTCAACGGTAGAGACCACGGCGGCCGCTCCGGCGGAGGCGCGCAGCACGGCATCGGTCATTCCCGCCGCACGCCGGGACGGGAGCACGACAAAATCAACGCCAAACTGATCGGCCGAGCGCAGAATTGCGCCGAGGTTGTGCGGATCGCTCAAATGGTCCAGAACCAGGACTGTTGCCTGCGGGGCGCCGACGGCGGAAATCGCTTCGTTCAGCGTGCGCACCGACGGGCCCGACTGCGCCGCAACCAGCACCGCGCCCCGGGCCTTCTCGCCTCCGATCCGCTCTATCTCCCGGCGATCGACCCGCCGCACGGTAACCTTATGGCTGCGGGCAAGTCGTTCGAGCTGTTCGCCGCGAGCTCCCTGTCCGTGCAGGTAGAGCGTCGCCTGAGGGTTCCGCGGACCAATCGAGGCGATGGCCGCACAGATCGCATGGTAGCCGGTAATCGTTTGGAACGGCTCGCTCAATCGTATCTCCGCACCCGGTCGATCACCCCGTCGTGGTTTGTATCGCGCTCGTATCGTTCGATGTAGATCCCGCCGGTCAGAAAAACCCAGAGATCGATCCGTCCGTCGTGATTTGAATCGATCTCTTCGCGCACCAGCACTTCGTTTCGGTAAAAATAGAAGTTATCCATCCGCCCGTCGTGGTTGGTGTCAACCGCCTCCATCTCCTTGAGAAACCGTTCATTCAATTTCAACGCATAATCGATGCGCCCGTTCCCGTTGGTGTCCCCAACGATCCACCCGGCTCCATCCGAATAGGCATTCACATCGAAGTGCTGGTCGGGCGCGAGCGGCCGTGCCGGTTGAGGGCCCGATGCGTGTGCCGGAAGGGGCCCGGACAGGATCACGGAAATTACCATCATCAGCACGGCGATGCGCATTGGCACCTCCTCACAATTCATCCCCTGAGGTCGCATCCTCTCCATGGTCACGCGAAGTGGAACGACACTCATCAGCAACGCTGATCAACCGGTTTAACAGCAGCGCGAGATCACGGAACTCATCATTCCTGCGAAGATGAATGGTGACGCCGCGGCGACCTCCAAGGGCGGAACTCAACTCTTTTGACATTCGATAGATGGGACCGGTTATTCGGTGTGAATACCAGAGGGCAAGCGCGGACAGAAGCACCAACACCAGAACATTGTTGATCAACAATGCCGGCAGCACCACCTCCCACCGTCGGATCGGCGGTTGAGCCTCGACTTCGTAGAACCGTTGCTCAACCGTTCGACCGTCAATTTCCACGGAACGCACGCGCGCGTGCTGCTGATAGACCACCACGTATTCGCGAAAGAGGTTTTCCCCTGAACCAAATGCAAACCAGTAGTACCCCGCGGCACCGAGCGAAAGCAGTAACAGGGAAAACACCACCGCGATGAGAAAACGTCCGATCATGCCCGAAAGAAATCGGGGATCGCGATGGCGGCGGCGACGGAGTTTACGAGTGGAAACCGGACTTCTCACCTTCTGATTATCGAACCGGAACCTCGCGGGGTTGAGAAGAACGTACGATTTGAACTACTTCAGCTGCGCCAGCGGAACCGGTTGGGGGCTATGGTCCTCGCCTTCAACCTCGGCCAGTTCGCGCAACAGCGCCTTGGCCTTGCCCGAAAGCTTGTTCGGGACGGTAACGCGTATCTTGAGATACATGTCACCGCGTCGCGACGAGTCCTGCAGATACGGGACGCCTTCACTCTTCAGCCGCAGTACTCGATCGTTCTGCGTTCCCGAGGGGATCTTTACCTTGATGCGCTTATTGTCCAGGGTGGGAACCGTAATCTCACCGCCAAGGGCCGCCGTTGCAAACCCGATGGGAATGACGCAGTAGATATCGTTGCCGTGTCGTTCGTAAAATTCATGCGGTCGTACCTTAACGACCACGTAGAGGTCTCCCGGGGTGCCCCCGCTGGGACCGGCGTCGCCCTGCCCGGGAATGCTGATGCGTTTACCGGTATCGATACCCGCAGGAATCGACACCTTCACCTTCTGGCGCTTCTCGACCACCCCCGACCCGCTGCACACCCGACACGGGTTTTCAATCACAAACCCCTGGCCGCTGCACGTGGGACAGACGGATGCAACCGAGAAGAAACCCGAACTCCGGCGAACCTGGCCGGCGCCGCCGCAGGTTGGGCAGGTCTTTTTCCCCCCGCCCGATTCGCTTCCACTGCCGGAGCACTGCTCACAGGCCGCGTGCCGCGGATAGACAATCTCCGTCTTTGTTCCGAAGACCGCATCGGTAAACGAGATCTCCAGATCAAATCGAAGATCTGAGCCCCGATTCGCGCCTCGACGCGCACCTCTCCCTCGTCCCCCGCCAAAGAACGAGTCAAAGATCCCGAAGTCACCAAAGATGTCTTCGAAATCGCGAAAGACGCTGGAGAAATCGTGGAATCCACCGCCGGAACCACCGGACATGCCGTCCACTCCGGCAAAGCCGAACTGATCGTACGCCTGGCGTTTCTGCTCGTCGGCGAGCACTTCGTACGCCTCGGTAGCTTCCTTGAAGCGCTCCTCTGCCTCCGCGTTACCGGGATTGCGATCGGGGTGGTTGTCCACCGCCACCCGTCGATACGCCTTTTTTATCTCGTCCTTCGTCGCGCCTTTCTGGAGGCCGAGGACCTCATAATAGTCTCGTTTTGCCAACGTCGGTATCCTTTCGCGACGTCAGTCGGTCTTACCGTCTTCGTCGACAACCTCGTAGTCGGCGTCCTCTACGTTGTCTCCGTCCGAGCCGGATGCGGCGCTCTCGCCACCGTCCTGCGGTTGCTGCGTATTGGCGTTCTTGTAAACCTCTTCGGCGAGCTTGTACGACGCCTGCTTCAGAGCCTCGGTCTTCGCCTTGATCGCTTCGGGATCCTCTCCTGCGAGAGCTGCCTTGAGCTCCTCGGCCGCGCTGGTGATTGTGGCCTTCTCGCTTTCGCCGATCTTGTCGCCAAACTCCTTCAGCGATTTTTCCGTGCTGTAGATGAGACTGTCGGCCTCGTTTCGTGCTTCGGCCAGAGCCTTCAGCTTCTTGTCTTCTTCCGCGTGCGTCTCCGCCTCTTTGACCATCTTCTCGATTTCCGACTCGGAAAGCCCCGAACTTGATTCGATCCGGATCTTCTGTTCGGTTCCGGTTCCGAGATCCTTCGCGGACACGTGAACGATTCCGTTCGCATCGATGTCAAAGGAGACCTCAATCTGAGGCACTCCCCGAGGAGCGGGCGGGATACCCACCAGATCAAATCGCCCGAGCGTCCGATTCTGCGTGGCCATATCCCGTTCACCCTGCAGGACGTGAATCGATACGGCGGTCTGCCCATCGGCGGCGGTAGAGAAAATCTGGCTCTTGCGGGTGGGGATGGTGGTGTTCCGCTCGATGAGTCGAGTGAAGACCCCCCCGAGGGTTTCGATTCCCAGCGAAAGCGGTGTGACGTCGAGGAGGAGCACGTCCTTCACGTCGCCACCGAGAATACCTCCCTGGATGGCTGCACCCACCGCAACCACTTCGTCGGGATTGACCCCTTTGTGGGGATCGCGTTTGAACAGCTCCTTGACCAGCGTCTGTACCGCGGGAATCCGCGTCGAACCGCCGACCAGGATCACTTCATCGATCTCTTCAGCCTTGACGCCGGCATCCTTCATCGCCTTGATACAGGGATCCTTGGTCTTCTGCACCAGATCGTTGACCATCTGCTCAAACTTGGACCGCGTCAGTGCGTACTGCAAGTGCTTGGGTCCTGAAGAATCAGCGGTGATGAACGGAAGGTTGATATCGGTGCTCTGGGTGCTGGAAAGCTCTTTTTTCGCCTTCTCCGCGGCTTCTTTTAGTCGCTGCAGCGCCATCCGGTCTTTGGAGAGATCGATTCCGTAGTCGTTGCGAAAGTTCTCGATGAGCCAGTCAATGATCCGCTGGTCGAAGTTATCGCCGCCAAGGTGGGTATCACCATTGGTCGACTTGACCTCGAATACGCCGTCGCCGAGCTCGAGGATCGATACGTCGAAGGTGCCACCCCCGAGGTCGTACACCGCAATGCGTTCTTCTTTCTTATCTTTCCCAAACCCGTACGCGAGCGCCGCCGCGGTTGGCTCGTTCACGATTCGCTTCACTTCCAGACCGGCAATGCGCCCGGCGTCCTTGGTGGCCTGCCGCTGTGCATCGTTGAAATAGGCGGGAACGGTAATGACCGCCTCGGTGACTTTCTCGCCGAGGTAGTCTTCCGCGGTTTCTTTCATCTTCTGGAGGATGGCGGCCGAGATTTCCGGTGGGGAGTAGTGCTTGTCGTTGATATCAACCCGCACACCACCGGAGCCGTCCTTGGAGATGTGGTACGCGACCATGGTCACCTCTTCCCCAACCTCGTCGTTGCGTCGCCCCATGAACCGCTTGATGGAAAAGATGGTATTTTCCGGGTTGGTTACCATCTGGTTCTTCGCCGGCTGGCCCACAAGCCGTTCACCCTTTGCGGTGTACGCTACCATCGACGGCGTGGTGCGCTGGCCTTCCGAGTTCTGTATGACAACCGGCTCGCCACCCTCCATGACGGCGACACACGAGTTAGTCGTTCCAAGATCAATCCCTATGATGCGTCCCATTGTGAAACTCCTCTTCGTCTCCCCGAGCTCTGTTGTGTAACATACGTACGCGACACCGGGATCGTCTACATCCACTTCCGTGTCCGATGCACGGCGTCTCCGGTGGTATATCCGGTATGAAGGCAGCGGTCACCGGGTGGCGGGAACCGAGACCTTCACCTTGGCCGACCTGAGCACCTTGTCGTGCAACAGGTAGCCTTTCTGATAGTCCTCCAGAACCGTCGACTCCTCATGGTCGGCGACCTCTTCGGTAGTCAACGCCTCGTGTTTCTGCGGATCAAAGGGTTCCCCAACGGAATCGAGCCGCTTCAGGCCCCACTTCCGTTCAAGCATACCGATGAACTGCTTCTCGATCAGCGCAACACCGTGGTAAAAAGAATCAAAATCCCGTGACTCTTCGGCGGACAGTATGGCACGCTCGAAGTCATCGATGATTGTCACCAGATCGAGAAGCAGCTGCTTGTTTGCGAATGCGATACCGTCTTCCTTGTCACGGTTCAGTCGCTTGCGAAAGTTCTCAAACTCTGCCTGTTTGCGGAGATACTGGTCTTTCAGCTCACTGTTTTCGGCTTCGAGTTCCGCGATTCGATCGGCAAACGCTGCGCCGGCGTCGCTGCGCGAGGATTCTTCGCCGGCCGTTCCCGTATCCAGATCAACCCCGCTCGCCTGTTCCGCATCGCTGGTTTGATCGGTTTCGTGAGCGCTCGCCTCACCGTTGAAAGGCGGTGCCTGCGTTTCTTCGCTACCCGTGGTCTCTCCCTGAGTCGAGCCACCGGCCGTTTTACGGTTGGACATAGTCTCCCCTGTAGGTGTTCGTGTGCGATAGAACATACTCACAACCGAGGGCCTGGTCAAGATTTTCTCCAACCGTTACGCCACTCAGTGGTTTCCGGCAAGCTCCAGGATCAACTCTACCTCGCCGCGACTCACCTTGGTGGCACGAGAAATCTCTTCCACCTTCCAGCCCTGACGCGCCAGCTTCACGACCGTGTCCCGAGCACTCAACGTCGGGGCTCCCTTCTCGGGTTTTTCGCCTTTTCCGTTGTCACGTAACAGCGTACCCAGGAGCTTGACCTGCTCCTGCGCCTCCCGCCCAACCTCTTCCAGCCGGGTCTCCGTACGAGCAAGCCATTCCCTCGCCGTTGAGAGCTGCTCCATCCGACCTTCGATGTCTTTCAGGACCGTATCGAGGTTTCCCAGCTGCTTCACCGCCGCCTCGGTCTCCTTCTTGCCGCTCAGCAGATCGTGCATGGTGTGGGTAACCTCATCGAGCCGCCGGGGAACGGTGGTCAGCCGTTCGTCGACGGTTTCAAGCCGTTTCTCGAGCTGTTGCAGCTGCTGGAAGCTCTTGTCAATTCCGTCGGTGGTCACATCGAGGATGGAACGCTTCTTTTCCAGTCGCCCGAAGTTCTCCTCGGTCTCTTTCTGCATCTGCTCGAGGTTGCGAAGCTGCGCCTGGATGGCCTGCACTTCATCGTTGCTTGCCGTAACCTGTTCGAGGCGCGTCTCAATGGTCTGAGACATTCCGATCAGGCGGCGGAAATCGTCTTCCAGCGCGTCAATTCG
>SLTF01000152.1 GCA_007130025.1 Spirochaetales bacterium
TCCGAGGGGGCGATTGTTGGTTCCGGTGTCGGTTACGCCCTCTCCGGCGGCCGTGCCGTAGTCGAGCTGATGTACTGCGACTTCATGGGTCGCGCCGGCGACGAGATCTTCAACCAGATGGCCAAGTGGCAGAGCATGAGCGCCGGTGTGCTGAACATGCCGCTGGTACTGCGCGTGTCGGTTGGCAGCAAGTACGGTGCCCAGCACTCGCAGGACTGGACCTCGCTGGCGGCCCACATTCCCGGCCTCAAGGTGATGTTCCCCGCCACCCCCTACGACGCCAAGGGCATGCTCAACCTCGCCCTGCGCGGTACCGATCCGGTGGTCTTCTTCGAGAGCCAGCGGCTCTACGACATCGGCGAACTGTTCGAGAAGGACGGTGTACCCGAAGGCTACTACGAGATCCCCGAAGGCGAACCTGCCGTACGGCGAACCGGAACAGACCTCACCATCGTCACCGTTGGCGCAACCCTCTACCGTGCCCTCGAGGCGGCAGACGAGCTGTCGGCACAACACGGCGTGGAGGCAGAGGTGATCGACGCGCGCTTCATCAATCCGCTGAGGCTCGAAAAGATCGTCGACTCGGTGAAGAAGACCGGGAAGCTGGTTCTGGCCTCAGACGCGTGTGAGCGGGGTTCCTTTCTGGGAACGCTGGCTGCCAACGTCACACAGGTTGCCTTCGACTACCTCGACGGGCCTCCGGTGGTGGTTGGGTCACGCAACTGGATTACCCCCGCCTTCGAGATGGAGGACAGCTTCTTCCCGCAGAAGGAGTGGATCATCGACTCGATTCACGAGCGGTTGCTACCGCTCTCCGGCCATACGGTGACCACCGTGCAGACCGGCGGTGAGATCCTGAAACGGTACGCCGCCGGCGTATAGGTTTCCCTACCCCCGTGCCTCGAGCAGGGCGGCGGCGAGTTCTGAAAAGCCGCTGCCGCCCACCGAGGGGGTCACGTAGGTGGGGGCCGCCTCGAGCAGGTCGGCAAACTCCATCACGTTGGCAACACCCACCGAATGGGGGAAATAGCCAAACATCGGCGCGTCGTTGGGTGAGTCTCCACAGAACACCACGCTCTCGCGCGACTGTTCCAGATCGCGGCCAAACGCCTCCGCAAACAGAATCCGGCTCATGGCGAGCTTGTCGTACTCACCAAACCAGCCGTTCACGTGGATGGAACTGATCTTGGCGTGGGCACCCTCTTCTGCAAAAATTGCCTGAACGCGCTGCACCTCGCTGCGAGAGATCGCGGGGACGTCCTCGCAGAAGTCAATCGCGAGATCCGCTTCGCGGTAGGCCTGATCGGAGGCAACCGCACATCCGGGCACCTCGGCGAGAATCCGGTCTCGCACCCGGTCGAGACGCAGTCGGTCTTCGGCACGCTCCTCGGCGCTCTTCCAGTAGCGACGGATCATCCGGCGCTCGGTCCGGTCGTACCGAAAGAAAAAGGCGCCGTTCTCTCCCACCCGCCCCGCAACGGGCCACATGCGCGCGATGTGATCGCACCAGCCCGCGGGTCTGCCGGTAATGGGCACCACCTCGATGCCGGCGCGGTCGAGCGCCGCCATGGCGGCAAACGCTTCGGGTACCAGGAGACCGTTGGTGGTGAGGGTATCGTCGATGTCGGTCAGCACCGTCCGAATGTGCGCCCGGTGGGCTCGGTCGAAGGCGGACAGTTGCTGAAAGGTTGCACTGCTGCTCATTGGGTCTCTTCCTCCGCGTAGATCATCTTTCGCGTCATGCCGCCGTCGATCACCAGATTCTGCCCGGTGACAAACCCGTTGGTCGGGTCGGCCAGAAACAGCACCGCGTGGGCGATGTCTTCAGGGGTGCCAACGCGTCCGACCGGGTGCTGAGCGCGGTCTGCTTCGCTGTGGCGCACCGGGCGGACCGCCGCGCGCTTCTGGTGCGCCCCGGTCTCGATCCAGCCCGGGCTGACGCAGTTTGCCCGAACCTCCGGACCAAGGCTGACCGTAAGTGCGTGGGTCAGCGCCACAATGCCGCCCTTGGAGGCCGAATACGCCTCGGTATTGGCTTCGGACATCAGCGCGCGGGTCGAGGCGATGTTGACGATGCTCCCGCGGTTGCGCCGAAGCCACGGAGCCGCCGCCCGGGCGAGCAGGAATGCGCCGGTGAGGTTTACGTCTATGACTCGTCGCCAATCGGCAAGCGAGAGCGTCTCAAGCGGGCCGTTGGCCGCGATCCCGGCGTTGTGCACCGCAACCGAGATGCCGCCGAACCGGTGTGCGGCCCCGGCGGTCAGCTCGGCAACCGCAGCCTCGTCCGCGCAGTCTCCGACGATTGCCATCAACCGCGAGGACGGGACCCTGGAAACCAACTCCACCACCGCCTCTTCGTCCTGGTCGATCAGCGCGACCGAGTACCCCTCATGGAGCAAGGCCGCTACCACCGCCCGGCCGATACCCTGGGCACCACCGGTCACCACCGCCGCACGAACCGGTTTGTCTTCGCTGTCTACTGATTGCTCGCTCATCTGCTTAGGACTCTGATCGGGGACCTTCCCGGAAGCTCAGCGAAGCATCACCTGGCCGCCGGTAACCGGGATGGCCTGGCCGGTCTCGTACTTCTGCTCCACGGCGTAGAGAATAGCCCGGGCTACGTCGCCCCCCCGGCATCCCCGCCCCATCGGGACCTTCTCTTCGTAGAACCGCTTCACGTCGGCGACGCTTTGCGCACCGGGAACCTTACCCGCACGCAGGTACTGCACAAAGAGCCCGCGGTCCGGATCGGCCCAGAGCGGCCCCTCGAAGAAGTTTCCCGGGCAGATTGCATTCACCTTCACCCCGTCGGTCACGAGCTCCATGGCGAAGCTCTGCACGAGCCCGATACCGCCAAACTTGGCACCCGCGTAGGCGCCGTTCCTGTTGGAGCCCTCGAGGCCGCTCTTGGAGTTGATCTGGATGATATCCGTGTAGTACGGGAGATCTTCTTCGTTCCGGTTGACTCGTGACGCGCGAAACTGGGCGGCCATGACCGGTGCGGCGTACTTGGTACAGAGGAAAAACCCGCGATAATTGACGCGCGTGACAAACTCGAAGTCATCCAGCGAGAGTTCCTTGACGCTTCCCGCCTTGAGCACGCCCGCGTTACTGATGAAGAGATCGATTCCGCCGAGTTGCTCGCTGATGGTCGCAACCATCGCCTCCACGGA
>SLTF01000188.1 GCA_007130025.1 Spirochaetales bacterium
CAGGGTATCCCGGTTGTCGCTGGTAAAAGCGGATCACGTCGCCGACGGAATCTCGCGAGAAAAACTGGCTGAACCCGGGTTCGCTTGAAGACTGATTCTCGACTGCGCCAGGATACACGGGCGCGAGCAGCGCCTGTCCGTGCGCCGGTATTCCCGATAACCCCATCGCAAGCACAATTCCCAGGAAAACAATGACCTTCATGATCTCCTCCTCCTGTACACGCGTTCAGTGTGAACCGTCCGGGAAGCGACACACAATCAGAAACATTCCAATCCGTGTCGGGGGATGCCTGATTGATGTCAGGCATTGCCGGACCACCCCTCCCGTAAGTACGGGGCTTCATTCATCGTCAGCCACGGCGTGCATCAGTGCCTCAGCAACCACGGGACAGAGGTAACGTTGATGTGCCGAAGCGGCACGCACCGCCTGGACGAGCACGGCGGCCGATGAGCCCTGAACCAGAACCGAACAGACCGAAGCGTGTGCAATGCGGTGAAGAAGCCGTGCCGTTGGTTGGCCGGTGAGTGCAACGGTTGTGATTGTCGGGTACTTGCACTCAATAACACGGGCCCACTCAACGGTTTCTTCTGCCCCGGATGCAAACGCGATCACAACCACGTCTGAAGCGGGCTCAATACGTTCGGGGGGCGAGCCGTCCGAGAGGCATTCTTGCCCCGATACCTCACAGCCTCCATCCCTGCGCAGGATCGCGGCGATCCCTTCGTATATCAGAGGCTGATCGTGGACAACCAGTACGCGGGGCGTTCCCGTTGCGCAATCCATCACCTGACCTCGTTGCAGGTTCATTGTGAGGTGCCGGTCTACAGTTGCGCAATCGGGAAGTTGCTGATTCCCCTGCGCCAATGACGGGAAATGCCGTACAAAGCCGATGAGGTCGAATCAGGTCTTCAGGACGTGACCCAATCCTGAATCTCGATCAGACCGATCCGTGCCGCGTATCGAACCACGTCGAGCGTGTCACCGAGCCCAAGCTTTCTCATGATCCGCAGGTGGTGGGTCTCGACGGTCTTGTGGCTGATTCCCAGTTGATACGCAATGGATTTGTTGTTCATTCCGTCGGCCAGAAGCCGAAATACCTCTCGCTCCCGAGTGGACAGCGTGCCGTACCCGGCATCACCATTCTGGAGGGTATCGTCGGGAATCATCGCAACGGTGGTCACCAGCACACCCGCCAACTCCGGATCGACGTAACAATGGTCCTGGAGTACCGCCCACAGCGCGTCGACCAGCTGCTCCTGACTGGCGGTGCGGGACAACAGCCCTTTTGCACCGGCACCAACCGCCGCACGCACCCGATTGGGGCCGCATACGGAGGTCACGACCACAATCCTAACGTCCGCGCACAGATTGGCGACCTGCGTGAGCATCTGCAGCGCCTCGGTGTCGTTTGGCCCAAGGTCGACGATGACCACGTCCGGGGGGTGCTCGGAACAGAGCACGAGAACGTCGGTGGCGTTCCTGGCCTCACCAACAACTTCGATTCCCGGTACAACCGCCAGAATCGCTCGAACGCCTTCAAACAGGAACGGATAGTCGTGAATAATCACCACGCGTGCGGTTCGCTGCATCGCTCGCCTCCAGGTACCGGTGGGGGAATCCCCTGCCCGGAACAGTGAGAATTCTACGCAACTGCACACGCACGCGCATCGTACTCAGGTCGTATTTTTCGCCGATTGGCCGCTACCTCGACCGTGTTTGTCGTTCTTCCGGTCCTCCTATGGCTCCAGTGGTGAGTACCAGAGGGTGAACGTCGTTACCGCGCTGACGTATTCGTCGGCTTGTTGCATTACCTTCGTCGCGTACGGTGCACCGTAGTGCATGTCCCAATCGGATATCTCGAATCCGAGGGCCGGATTGTTGATATCCTGATTCAAGCCTCCAAACCCGCCCAACCAGTAGGTTCCCATGGGCAACGTGAACGTGTGATCAGAATCGGGAACATGGAAGGTCATCTGCTCCTTGGGAAAGCCCGGAGATATTGCCATGAACATGCTACCTAACGACTCCAAAGTTTGCGGCAGTACAAAACCGTCGCACCCCCGATGAGCGTACGGAGGTGCGGAAAAGTGAACGTAATCCGCCGCGAATGTGCAACTCTCAGTGCTGTAGCTGATCAGGTGTGAGCCGGTGACGCCGGTATAGTTGATCGGCCCCTCGCCAGTGAGGAACATCCAGGCATACTCGGGATCCAGCTCAAGCAGGATGTCTTCTGTCTTCACGCCAATCTGGAAGTTGAGGTTATGGGTTGGAAGCGTAGTCAACTGCGACTCAAACCGCAACGTAAACCGCGTGATTTTCATCAGCATTTCCCAGTAGTCAATATCGCTCGTGAAACCAAGAAGTTGGCGAACGGCTTCGAGTTCGTACAGGCGCATGATCTGACTCGCATCGTTGTACACCACTGCGCGTGCGTGACACAGCAGGGCGGCATAGTCCAGCGCTGTGGCGAGATACGACTCAATCTGGGCAACCCGATCGGCGAACGGTGATTCGGCGGGGTTGCTTAACACGCCGAACATCTGTGCCGTCGCTTCCCAGTCCAACCACTGCATGATCGCACAATCAAGAAAGGAGTCATTTGTGGCCGCGTCACGGGCGAATGGAAGGACGAAGTCATCGAGCCATGTCTCAAAGAGTGCAAATACTGCCGCGGTAACGTCCGGGGTCGGCTTATAATTTGGGTCCGCGAAGAGTCGTCTGGCTTCTTCCCGGAGAATTGCCGACAGATCCTGATGCGCCCGGTCCTGCGCGCTCGGTAAGGCGTAACCATGCTGCTGCTGCCTCTGACTCTCGCTTGATGTCGACAGGCCATAACCACTGAATCGAGTCACAGGAATCCGGATTGACGCGTCGTCCACGTCCAGAAGATACGGGTAGTAATGGAAGCCCGCTCCGGTATCACGGTACTTGAACCCAGTCAGAAGCAGCGCGGATTCGTGGGACAGGTACTCCTGTATCACCGCGGTGTCAGCCGGCTCGATGACGAGGGTGGCTGGCTTCATGAGCTGTAGTCCGTCTGGCTGGACGTCGATGCCGAGGAGCACGCCGGAACCCAGCGCGACGCCCCCAAGAGAGGCGATTCTGGTGATCGCGATCTGCTCGCGATGAACTGCTCCTTCAGGAACGATCAGCGTGAAGGTGTTCCCA
>SLTF01000056.1 GCA_007130025.1 Spirochaetales bacterium
CACCTCCCCGGTTTGAAAGAATGTCCAGCGCCGCCACCCGCCGGCAGACGTCGCTGCAGATCTGGTGCGCTTCCTCAACATCCGTGCCGGGAAGGAGAATGGTGAATTCGTCCCCGCCGTAGCGCGAGACGATGTCGGTTTCGCGAAAGCACGCGCGAAACACTGGAACCACCGCCTGAATCACTTCGTCGCCCACCGCCATTCCGTATGCGGTATTGATGCCGTTGAAGTGATCGAGATCGAGCATAACCACCGAGATCGGCGTCTGCTCAGACCGTGCCTTCTGAAACTGCTCTTCAATCGCCTCGTCCAGAAAGCGGCGGTTGAACAGACCCGTGGCCTCATCGGTAACCGCACGTTTCCGCGCTGCGTCTCCCCACTGCACCATGTCGCTGAGAAAGACGTTGGTATCGCGCAGCCGGCGCGCGGTGGCCGTCAGCATCCGGAACATCACCTTCATGGAGAGCTCAGGGTGATCCGTGAAGAGTCGGGTGAAGTCGCGCTCGGTCAGCGCGAAGAGGGTTGCCGCGCTGCGTGCGGTACAGGTGGCCGATCGGGGGGCGTCTTCAAAGATCGACATCTCCCCAAAGAAGTCTCCGGCGCTGAATGTCACGATGTCAATCTGCTGGCCGTCCTGCAATCGCACCGAGATCGCGCACTCGCCGTTTTCTACAATGTACAGCGTTTCTCCCGGATCCCCTTCGCTGAACAGCTGCTCGCCCTCAGTCAGCGAGACCGACTGCAGAAGCGGCACCACGTGCTCGAGCTCATCGTCGGTGAGGTCCGAGAAGATGGCGACCGATTGCAGAAAGTGGGTGAGCACCCGGCTCATGGAGAAGCCTCTACGCGCAGGATCCGGTCACCACCGGCTGCGCGCGCCACAAACAGGAGCGCGTGCGTATCGGTGACCAGCGCCTCAGTGTCCGCGCGATCTCCCGGAAAGCAGCCGATGCCAAAGCTCACCGTCACGGTCACCGGGACTCCGCCGGTGCAGTCGGATATGTCCATGGATCGAACCTGTTCACCCAGCGTAACGGCAAGCGCCTGCGCCTCTTCCGCGTCTTCCCGCGGAAGGATGGCGGCCATCTCGTTGCCCCGATACCGGATGGCGGTACGATCGCCACTCATCGCGCGGGAAAAAAGGTTTGCCAGGCGCTTCAACGTGGTGTCACCCGCCTCGTGACCGTAGGTATCGTTTACTTCCTTGAAATTGTCCGGCTTCATCATCAGAAGGGTGAAGGGCTGCTGGGGATTACGAGAGAGTGTTGAGAGCTGATCCTTGAGGTAGGCGCTGTTGTACAGGCCGGTGAGCTTGTCGACAAACACCTGGCGACGCAACTCGCGCACCCACGGGGTGTTGTCGCTGACCAGCTTGTTGGTCGATCGAATGCGTCCCGCGATGCCCGCCAGCAATTTTGCGAGGATGCGCGCCGAGATGACGGGATGCTCCTGAAGCACGTCGCGAAACTCGCGGTTGCGCGCGGGAAACCGAACCAGTCGCGCGTTGGTATCGGCAACGGCCCACGCGGTTCGGGGGGTGCCGAGCAACAGGTCCAGTTCGCCAAAGCACTCTCCACTGATGAATCGGGCGAGGTCGCGGCCGGAACCCGCTTCGAGGTCTGATCGAATGACAATCTCTCCGGATTCAATCACAAAGAGCGATCGCCCAATCGAATCGGGCTCAAATATCACCTGGCCCGCAGCAACCTCTACCACCTCGCTCGCGGCGCCAACCACTTCCAGTTCGGCGTCATGAAGCGAAGAAAACAGACCAGCCTTGCCGAGGAGAACGGCTCGTTCGGCGACTGTGTGGGACGGTGAACGTGCCAGAAGCACCCCCTCGCGGCCAAAATATTGTTGGGTGCCTCTCGAGTGTGAGGAGCGCGCCCGGTACCAATAGTAGCACACAACCGCCGAAAACTCGAATAGCGGTGAGACTTATCGGCGGTTGTGCGAAAATTGTGCGGTGTTGGCGGCGGTGGGAGCTATTCGCGTCGGATGCGATACTGTTTGATCTTGTTCAGCAGCGTTCGTCGGCTGATCCCCAGCTCGTCCGCGGCGCGCTGCCGATGCCACTCGTTGCGCAGCAGGGCTGCGCGAATCGCCTGCTCTTCCATGACGCGCAGACTGCCACCGGTTGGCGTCGGGCTTCCCGACTGCTCCGAAGGCAGGGGAAAATCGCTGGGATGCAGCACTTCGTTGTCGGTAAGAATCACCGCCCGTTCGATCATGTTTTCCATCTCGCGCACGTTGCCGGGAAAGCGGTAGGTTTGCAGCTTCCGCAGCGCCTCGGGCGAGATTTCGGTGACGCGGGAACCGGTGCGCTCGCGCATGACGGTGAGGAAGTGGCGCGCCAGAAGCGGAACATCATCGGGCCGTTCGCGCAGCGGTGGTACCTCGATTCGGATGACATTCAGCCGGTAGAACAGATCTTCGCGAAAGGTCCCGTCGGCAACGCGCTGCTCGAGGTCGGCGTTGGTTGCGGCAATCAGGCGAACGTCCACCGGGATGCTCACCGTGCCTCCCAGACGCTGAATCTTTCGGTCCTGAATGACGCGCAACAGCTTCACCTGAAGCTGCATCGGCATGTCGCCGATCTCGTCAAGAAAGAGGGTGCCCGAGGAGGCTACTTCAAACATCCCTCGCTTGCGCTGCTCGGCACCGGTGAAGGCTCCGCGCTCGTAGCCAAAGAGTTCACTCTCTACCAGGGTATCGGGTACGCCCCCAATGTTGATGGGTACAAAGGCGCGGTCGGCGCGGCGCGAGAGGGAGTGGATCCGGCGGGCGATCACCTCTTTTCCGGTGCCGCTCTCTCCGGTGATGAGCACCGTTGCTTCCTTGGGTGCGACCTTCTGGATCAGCTCGCCGATTTCGCGCATGGCACCGTTTCCGGTGTCGGTGAAGCTCGGGACGTCGCTGCGCAGCGAAGCAAGGGTTCGAAGCGCGTGGTCTTCAACGGCGCGACGCACCCGGATCAGCAGCTCGGCGGGGTCGAAGGGCTTAACCAGGTAATCGCCCGCACCCTGCTTCATGGCGGTGACCGCGTCGTCAATCTCGCCGTAGGCGGAGATCATCACCACCGGGGTCTGGCGCCCCTCTTCGCGCAGCCAGCGCAGCAGCGTCAGCCCATCCATCCCCGGCATGCGAAGGTCGA
>SLTF01000117.1 GCA_007130025.1 Spirochaetales bacterium
TCTTTCGGTCCTGAATGACGCGCAACAGCTTCACCTGAAGCTGCATCGGCATGTCGCCGATCTCGTCAAGAAAGAGGGTGCCCGAGGAGGCAACTTCAAACATCCCTCGCTTGCGCTGCTCGGCACCGGTGAAGGCTCCGCGCTCGTAGCCAAAGAGTTCGCTCTCTACCAGGGTATCGGGTACGCCCCCAATATTGATGGGGACAAAGGCGCGGTCGGCGCGGCGCGAGAGGGAGTGGATCCGGCGAGCAATCACCTCTTTCCCGGTGCCGCTCTCCCCGGTGATGAGCACCGTTGCATCCTTGGGCGCGACCTTCTGGATCAGCTCGCCGATTTCGCGCATCGCGCCGTTCCCGGTGTCGGTGAAGCTCGGGACGTCGCTGCGCAGCGACGCGAGGGTTCGAAGCGCGTGGTCTTCAACGGCGCGACGCACCCGGATCAGCAGCTCGGCGGGGTCGAAGGGCTTGACCAGGTAGTCGCCCGCGCCCTGCTTCATGGCCGTGACCGCGTCGTCAATCTCGCCGTAGGCGGAGATCATCACCACCGGTGTCTGGCGCCCCTCTTCGCGCAGCCAGCGCAGAAGGGTCAGCCCATCCATCCCCGGCATGCGAAGGTCGAGCACGATGCCGTCGAAGCTCTGCTCCATGAGCAGTTTCTGTGCCGCAAGGCCGTTCTGCGCCTCGGCGGTTTCGATGCCGTCCATGCGAAAGAAATCGACGATCGACGCGCGGATGTTTTTCTCGTCGTCAACTACCAGCAACCGCACGGTGATACTCCTTTTGAAACGTTAAGGTGAACTCGCTGCCTCCGCCGGCACGGTCGGAGACCTGAATTGACCCTCCCATCACCTCCAGAAACTGGCGGGTAATGGAGAGGCCAACGCCGCTTCCACCGCTTTTGGTAGTGAAGAAGGGATCAAAAATGCGTTCGCGGTCCTCCCGGGCAACCCCGCTGCCACGGTCGAGCACACAGACCGCCACCGTGGAGCGCAGCTCACGCACCGTGACTTCCACCGTTCCCTGTCCGTCCATGCTCTCGGCGGCGTTCTTGATCACATTCTCCAGCACCGATCGCACGCGCGCGCGATCAAATGGTACGGTCACCGGTCGTCCCGGGCAGTCCACGTGGATGGGGAACTCAAACAGGTGCTGAATCGTGTCCAGCATGGAACAGAGATCGACCGGTTCCGGTTTGCCGGCGCTGCTCTGAAGGAAATCGCGAACGCGATCAACCAGAACCGCAATCCGTCCTACTTCCTCATCGAACACCGCGAGCGAGTCGTGGTACTCCTCGGGTAGCTTGCGTTTGAGTACTGCATTCTGAATCTGGATCGCTCCGAGGGGGTTCTTGATTTCGTGGGTAAGGGTGCGCGCGGCAGCGCCCAATTGAACCAGCCCTCGCTGCTTCTGCGCCTGGATCTGGTAGGTCTGCACGCGGTGATAGAGGATCCAGACCAGCACCAGAAGGAGAAAGAAACTGACCGTGAGGCCCGACCAGTAGAAGGTTCGGGCTCGAAACTCGCTTCGGTAGGAGGAAATATCGTAATCGAGTACGAGGAACTGTCGGGTGATGACCCGCGGGTTCGCCGTTGGCCGCCGACGTCCGACGTCGGACGCGGGGTTGTCGTTTTCATCGTCCATGGTACCGACGATGCGCAGCAGCCGCATGGTGTTTCCGTCTACCGTGGCTTGGTACATCGCAGGGTTCTCCACCACCGCGGGCGGCAGCGAGCGGGGAGCGCTGCCCCGGGCGATGATGGGGGCGCCCTCGGCGTCGTAGAGGCCAAATCCAAGCACGGTTGGCGGGAATTGCGTCTGGCTGATGTCGCCCTGTTGCTGGTAGAGTTCCATGGCGGCGGCCGCCATACGCACGGCCTGGTATTCAATGAACAGTCGATCGTGATCCCGGGTACGCGTCATGAACGACAGCAGGCCAAACGAGACCAGCAGGACGAGGAGGGAGACCAGGGCAATGAACAGCAGTTTGTCTCGGTGCGCGCGCTCCATAGGCCCCTGTATGATACTGCAAATAAAAAAGGAGGTGCAGACCCCAACGGGGTCTGCACCCGAGAGAACGGAAGAAGGAGTGTTGTCTCCCAGCCTACCGCCGGGCGCCTCGACTTTCCGGTGCATGACCTCAGCGAGTTTGTCCTCGAAGTCAATGCCGTACCGAATTGGAAAGCCCCGGTACCCGACCCGCGGATGCAGCGATCTGCTGCAGGTCCGCGACCCGTTCTACCCTCTATGAAGCAGTAACCGTGCCAAGCTGCCGGAAAAATGCCGAGCAGAATCTCCGAAGATGCCCTGAAACGGCCTGAATTTTGCCGAATTCGGCCGATTCTTGGGCCTTTGGTTCGATTCGGTGGTCCGGCACCAGCCGCGATCCCGCGTGTCATGAGACTATTTTTCCCATGGGCTCATTCTGCGCCAATTTTTCCCGTTTTCGCGGTTGCGCGACGCGCCGATTGACAGCCCTCCCGTTCTGTTTCTATGCTCACCCCATGGAGCGAAACCCGGCTCACCGTTCCGTGCCACCCTTCTGGCATGTGGTGATTTTGATGCTGCTGATTGGCGCGTATGCGGCGCCCCACCAGGTTTCCGCTGCGGACGATGGTCCCGAGGTCCCAATCACTGCAGACGAACTCGAACGCTTCATCAGCGACTGGCCGGCATTTACCGCGGCCGCGCGGGCGGGGAGTGTGGCGTTTGATCCGCACCGCTATCTGCTGGAACGAGGCTGGGAGCCGGAGCGCTTTCTCCTGATCGCCGGCAGGGTTACCGAAGGGTTGGTTGCCCTCGAGCGGGAAGATCAGGCCGAGGCGGTCTCGGCCGAGCTCGAACAGCGGCGGCGCGTGATTCTGGAGAGTCCGGACCTCACTCCGCGGCAGCGCGAGCGAATGATCGCTTCCCTCAATCAGGCCGTGGACGAAGTGCGCGGTGAGCACGGAGTGTCCACCGCCGAGATGGAGCTGATCCGCCACCACCGTGATCGTCTTCGCACGCTCATCGACCCGATTTACTGAAATCGCCGGTTGACAACCGACTCAAATGCCCATAGAATATCGATAAAATCAAACACGAACTGTGGTTGCAATCTCTTCGAAGCAGGAGACTTCGGTCGGGGTATGCATTCCGTCCA
>SLTF01000372.1 GCA_007130025.1 Spirochaetales bacterium
AGTGCTGCAGATCCCTGCAGGCATTATCTCAGACTCGCTGGGCCCGCGGCGAACGGTCTCCGCGGCGGCGCTCATCACGGCACTCGGGACAGCGCTCTTTGCCCTTGCTGGGAGCGTGGGTATGCTCTTTCTGGGACGGCTGGTGATTGGCATCGGTGTCTCGACCATCTTCATCGCAATCCTGAAGTTGCTTGCCGTCTGGTTTGACGAGGGCGAATTTGCCACCCTCACCGGACTGACGGCGGGAGTGGGCACGCTGGGCGGCATTCTCGCGCAGTCCCCGCTCTACGCTGCCGCCGCTCGCTGGGGCTGGCGAGTCAGCTTCCTGGCGGTGGCAGCATTTGGGGTAATATCGGCCGTGCTCTGCTACGCGCTGGTGCGCGACAAACCGCCGACAGATTCCACTCCTGCGGTCCACCCCGACACTCACCTCTTTCGCGAGCTCGGCGCGGCGGTCCGCAATCGGCGAACCTGGCCTCCCTTTCTGGTGTTTGGAGGCGCCTACGGTGCCTTCATCGCGCTCCTGGGCACGTGGGGACAGAGCTACCTGGTGATCGGACTGGGTATCCCGGGGACCGTTGCGTCGGGATTACTGACTTGGTCGGTGATCGGAATGGCCGTCGGCGGGTTGGCGTTCGCAATGATCAGCGACCGCCTGCGACTGCGGCGAGTTCCGATGATTCTCTGTTCTTCGCTGCTGCTCGCGTGCTGGGTTGTGCTGGTGAGCGGCTGGGTATCGTCGGTTCCAGGCCTGCGTTCCCTACTGATCGTGCTGGGCCTGAGCTCCGGGGTTGTGCTGACCACCCTGCCATGCGGGAAAGAGGTAAACCACCCGGCGTTCTCCGGCTCGTCCACCGCGGTGGTGAACGTGGGTGGGTTTCTCGGCTCGGCGCTCGTGCCGCTCATCATGGGGGCCATCCTCGATCTCGCCGGCCCCGACGTAGGAGAGGCCCAGGCGTACCGTCTGGTCCTCCTGGTGGGCGTTGCTTCGGTAGCTGTTGCGGTAATGGGCGCGTTTCTCATTACTGAAACGCGGTGCCGGAACGTCTATTTTGAGCTCAACCCCGCGAGACGCTGACCGTCCCGCGGGGAATGATCTTCACTTCAAATACTGAATCACCATCAGGAGAGGGCAGGAACGTCGAGCCATGCGCGCTTCTTCCAGCTCTCGAGACCGAGTTCGGCGAGTTGGACGCCCTTTGCGGCCTCGAGCAGATCCCAGGGAAAGGGGCTGCCGTCTACGTGGTGCTTCAGAAAGAGTTCCCACTGGATCTTGAATGCGTTGTCGTAGGGGTCGCGATCGGGCATCTTCGTCCACGACTCGTAGAAGTTGATGGGATTGGGGATGTCCGGATTCCAGACCGGTTTGGGGGTGGCCGCCTCGCTCTGAACAAAGACGTCGCGCAGGCCCACCCACGCAGACCCCTCCGTGCCGTCAACCTGCAAGCCCATGATCTCGTCGCGTCGGAGGCGAATCTGCCATGAGGTGGTGAAGTGCACAAACACTCCGCTTTCCAGCTCGAAGGTGGCAATGGCGGTATCTTCCGCGGTTGACGCGTATTCTTTCCCGTTCTCATCGATCCGCCGGGGCACGGTCACCGCTCCCACCGCAGAGATCGCCTTGACGGGGCCCAGGATGTTGTCGACCACGTAGCGCCAGTGCGGCAGCATGTCAACAAACACCCCGCCGCCGTCCTCCTTGCGGTAGTTCCACGACGGCCGTTGCGCGGTCTGGTGGAAGCCGTCGAAGACCCAGTAGCCAAACTCCATGCGCGCCGAAACGATTCGCCCAAAGAAGCCGGTGTCCACCAGATACTTGAGTTTGCGAAGCCCGGGGAGCCACAGCTTGTCCTGGACCACGCCGTGTTTAATTCCCGCGGCCTTCGCTTCGTGGTAGAGGGCAAGGGCATCCGCGGTTGTCTCCGCGGTTGGTTTCTCGCAGTAGATCGATTTCCTGGCCGCGATCGCCTTGCGTACCGCCGGGACCCGCAGCTGGGTCAGCTGCGCGTCAAAGTAGATCTCGTTTGCAGGATCGGCGAGGGCCTTGTCCAGATCCGTGGTGTAGCGACTTACGTTGAATCGCTTCGCCAGGGCGGCGAGTTTTTCCTCGTTTCGACCCATCAGGATCGGATCCGGCATGACGGTGTCACCGTTGGCGAGTCGAACCCCACCCTGCTCTCTGATGGCGATGATCGAGCGTGCCAGATGCTGGTTTGTTCCCATGCGTCCGGTCACGCCGTTCATGATAATGCCCACTGTTCGCTGCATTGATGGCTCCTATACGTGTGTTTTATACGCGTTGATGATCTGTTCCAGATAGACCGACTGGTCCATGCTCCAGTATTGGGTTGAGAACACTTCCACTTCGATGAACCCGTCGAATCCGCCTTTTTCCACGGCGTGACGGAACTCTGGAATGTTGATGCACCCGTCGCCCATGAGACCTCGGTCGAGCAGAAAATCCCGGGTTGGGGTGCGCCAGTCGCAGACGTGGAAGGCGTAGAGCCGGCCGGCGGCCGCGCAGCGGCTGATTTCCGCCATGGCGTTGGGGTCCCACCAGATGTGGTAGACATCCACGGCAACGCCCACGTTGGGCTCGTTGATGCGGTCGCAGAGGTCGTTTGCGCTCTGCATGGTGTTGACCGCGGACTTTGCGTCGGCGTACATCGGGTGAAGGGGCTCAATGGCAAGGCGCACACCGGCCTCGCGAGCCCGTGCCGCGACGGTCCGGATTCCCTCAACGATCTGGTCGCGAGAACGCTCGAGCGGTTGACCGGGATCGGCCCCGCACACCAGTACGATGAGCGGCGCACCGATCGCTTCGGCCTCGTCAATTGCTCGCAGGTTGTCGGCGATGGCGCGCTTGCGTCCGTCGGCGTCCAGCGCGGGGAAGAAGCCTCCACGACAGAGGCTCACCGTTGAGAGGCCGGCGTCGCGGATCATCGCACCCACGCGCTTCGGGTCCCGATTGGCGATCGCATCGCGCCAGACGGTGATTCCCGGAACCCCGGCGCGGGCGAACTGCTCAACCGCGATCTCGATGCTCCATGGCTTGGTGGTCGCGGTGTGAATGCAGAGGCGGGAAAGGTCATCCATAGATCAAACTCCTTGGGAACGGTCTATG